>JAJZSX010000017.1:15396-15731 GCA_021849435.1 Actinomycetes bacterium
GCATGAGCTGGCGCATCTTGTCGCCCTCGAGCTGGAAGATTCCGATCGAGTCCCCGTGGCGAAGCATCTCGTAGACCTTGGGGTCGTCGAGCGCCACGTGGTCGATGTCCACGTCCTCGCCAGTGCGACGCTTCACGTGTTCGAGGGCGCGCTCGATAATCGCGAGGTTTCGCAGACCAAGGAAGTCCATCTTCAACAGACCGAGCTTCTCGATGGCGGTGGCCTCGTACTGCGTGACGATCGGTGCGTCCTCCAACGAGCCGTTGGGGCTCGACTTACGCTGAATCGGGACGTAGTCGAGCACCGGGTCCTTCGTGATAACCACTGCGGCGGCG
>JAJZSX010000017.1:15741-16491 GCA_021849435.1 Actinomycetes bacterium
CGCGGCGGCGTGGATGCCGTCCTGGCGGCGCTTGTCGACGAAGCCCTTGGCGACGTCCACCACGTGCTGGACCTCGCCGTCGGTCTCGTAGAGGGCTCGAAGGTCCGCAGCCTCCGCGTAACGGCCCTCGTAGCCCGGCGTCGGAGTGAAGCAGGCCTCGAGGGGCAGGTCCTGGCCCATCACAAGCGGCGGCATCGCCTTTGCGATCTTGTCCCCGAGTTGGGGTGGATAGCCGAGCACGCGAGCCGCATCACGCACGGCGGCTCGAGCCTTGATGGTCGAGAAGGTGATGATCTGGGCCACGTGGTCCGGGCCGTACCGCTCGGCCGCGTAGCGGATCATGTCACCCCGGTAGCGCTCGTCGAAGTCCATGTCGATATCGGGCATCTGCCGGCGGCCCGGGTTGAGAAACCGTTCGAAGATGAGCCCGTAGCGAATCGGGTCGAGGTCCACGATGCGCAGGCAGTACGCCACGCAGCAACCGGCGGCCGATCCCCGTCCGGGACCGACGCGGATCCCCTGTTCGCGCGCGTGGCGGATCAGGTCCCAGACCACGAGGAAGTAGTCCGAGAACCCCATGTCCGCGATGACGCCCAACTCGTAGTCGAGCCGGTGACGCACCTCGTCGTTGAGTTCGCCGTAGCGCTGCGCCGCACCACGCAAGGTCAGCTCACGCAGGAACCGGTTCGCCTCGTCCTTGTGGGTCCCCCCACTGAACTCCGTCGGGATCGGGTACTGGGGCAACGCGTC
>JAJZSX010000456.1 GCA_021849435.1 Actinomycetes bacterium
CGTAGTTGGACATCTTGCGTTTGACAACCCGGGCGTTGGTGCGGTGACGCCTCGGGCCGAGAAGTTCGAACAGCATCTCCGAGGTCGCCTGGTGGTGTGCGTCGTCAAGTACCTGAGGGGGGAAAACCCGGGTGGGACGCCGTGGTGCGACGCGCCACCCGGAGGGTGCGAGTGAAACTGATCCGATCGGGGTCGGCGTCCGCGCCGAGCGCCACCGAGTGCATCAGCCAGCGGATGGCGTAGTGCAGGCAGAAGTAACCGTAGACCTCTTGGAGCACGCCATCGGGCATCTTCGAACGCAACACGACACGCGCACTGCGCTGGTGAGTCTTGAGCTCGTCGAACGCGGACTCGATCTCCCAGCGCTCGGCGTAGAGGCCAGCAAGTTCGGCGGCCGACGCCACCGCGGCATCGAGGATGGTGGTGAGCAGTCGGTATGTCTCGTCGGTCTCACCCAGGGCGTACTCGACCACGCGCACTGCGACCGCGTTGGTGTCGTGACGGCGGTCCTTCAAACTCGGATAGATCACCGAGAGAAACGAGCCGTCGGCGAGGCGCGCCTTGATTGGCAGCGAGTGGCTCGACTTGGTGCGCCACAACAAGTCTGCCCCGCTCGCCGAAGCCTTGGTCCACAAGGAAAAGCTGAAGAACCTGAGGTCCGCGAGGACCAACATGTCCGGTCCCATCGAGCCCGCGAGGTTCACCACGAGGCGATGTTCGCTGTCGCGATAACGGCCGATCGCGACGTCGACCATCGCGTGGGTCGCGCACTCGGCCAAGGCCACCACACGGATCTGGGGAAAGGCCCCGACGCCCCCGGGACCCTTCGAGCCGGGACGTCCGAAGGCCGCGTCGTTGGCCACGGTGTCGGCGACGTCGAGGCACGTGCCGTCAATCGCCATGAGCCGGCGTCCCTTGAACCACGCGCCCTTGGTGCGCGTGGTCGCCATGGGTGTCGCGGTCTCTTTGAACAACGCCTCGAGTGGCGCGGACCCCAGGCGCATGCGCGCCTTGAACAGCGCGGCCTTGGTCGGCACGTTCCAGGCCTGGGCCCAGTTCCCGGCCCAGCTGAGGCCCTCGACGAGCATTCGCATCACCTCCTCGTAAGAGGACTGGCTGAAGAGGGCCAGACCGAGCACGTAGTAGACGACGACCCGAGCGGGCAGCAGTCGGTGGCGCTTCTCGCCGCGCCCCGACTCGTCGACTATGCGATCGACGAGCTCGGGCGGGAACACCCGGGTCAACACGCCAATGGAGATGTGATCGGAAAGGCGCTGATCAGTCTCCGGCTTCACCCATCCCGCGCGCGGCACGTCACCAGAGTACCACTCCAGTCCTTAAGTAAACGGTATTGAGGCTAGGTCGAAAGGATCCGCGGCCCTCGATGGTGGTCATAGACACCCACCTTGCACGAGGAGCCCCCAATGGTGGCGCAACCTTCCACAACCAGGGCGGCCCCTTTGGTCGAACCAATGGTGCCAAGCGCATCGTCTGCGTGGACGTCACGGGCCTGCCGCTCTGCGTGCGCGTGGTGAGCGCCTCGACGTCCGAAGCCAGCGCCGTCGAACAGATACTCGACGACCTGGTCCTCACGGGTGCTGACGAACGGCTGGAACTCGTGCTCGTGGACCGTGGCACGGCGCGGTCTGCCGCCACGCGGTTGTCAGCAAGGTTCAACGACGAGGTTCGCCGGGTTGGAGGGGACGAGCCACCGCGCAACGAGCACGGCACCAAAGTCTTTCGCCCCATCCGCCATGCCTGGCGGGTTAAGGTGGCCCACGGCCACCTCGTGCGACGGCGACGCCTGGCGCGCTGCTTCGAGAACACCGTGACCTCGGCCACCGGATGGCTGCACGTCGCTTCCGTCAGCGAGCTCCTTCGGGCGCTGTGCTGAACTCGTAGGTCTTGCGGCACCGCAATGGATAACCCCGTTGAGCGGAAGCGGAGGAGCTCGTCAGTCCGAGTGGACAGCACCTTCGTCGCTGGCCGCGATGGCGAAGACTCGCGAGTCTCGCCACCCTCCACGAACTCGGAGGTGGTCTCGTATTGTCTTTTCGAAGTGCATTCCCGCCTTCTCCAAGACTCGCGCCGAAGCGAAGTTATCGGGATGACACGTCGCCGTTATCCGGCGTAGTCCCAACTCGTCGAATCCGAAGAGGATGAGGCGTCGGGCCACTTCGGTGGCGTAGCCATGTCCCCATTGGTCCCTCGCCAGAACGTAGCCAAGTTCGCCGGTCGACTGCGTGTCGGTAATCGTCAGGTTGGCGGCGCCGGTCAACTCATCGTCGAGAGTCGCGACGGCGAGGATGAATGTAGTTCGAGGCTCTCGGGCCGCCTCGCGAGCGACCTCGCTCAGAAACATCGCGGTGTCGGCCGGCGAGTTGGGTCCCCACGTGGTGTACCGGGTCACGTCGTCGTCTGATCCATACCGGTGAACTGCGACTTCGTCGTCGAGCCGAAACTCTCGAAGCATGAGACGTTCGGTCCGAAGTTCCATACCCCTCATTGTGCCCCGAACTCATCCTCGCGCCCGTTGCACGAATTGACTCAGTCGCTCACGGAGTTGTCGTACTCGGCCAATCGTTGAACCGGTGTATCCCCATCACTGATCGCTCCCGCGACCCGTGTCACACCTCGTCCCCAAACTGGGCGCAGTGGCCTCACGACCGACGATCCCGACCCTTTCGCACACCGGTCAGGTACTCTCTCGGGCTGTCACGTTCCAGTTCGCTCTCGATCCGAACGCGCAGCAGAGAGTCCTCCTCGCCAGGTGCGCGGGCGCTCGCCGCTTCACCGTGAACCATCACCTGGCTCGAGTAAAAGCCAACCTTGACGCCAGGTCGGCCGAGCGAGAAGTCCTCTCGACGAGCGGTGAGTCTGGCGAACCGTCAACCCCGTCGCTGTCCTGGTCGGGGTTCTCCTTCATCAACGAGTTCAACGCGTGGAAGAACGGCGAGTCCGAGGACTCACTGGTCAGCGAGGACGGAATCAGGGGTCTCACCTGGCGCCACGACTTGCCCGGTGACGTCTT
>JAJZSX010000457.1 GCA_021849435.1 Actinomycetes bacterium
CCGCCCTCGTGATGCGAGCCAACCCCGAACAGGTCCGTCTGCTCTTGATCGACCCCAAGCGTGTCGAGATGGGCCACTACCAGGACCTCCCGCACCTGCTCGCACCGGTCGTGGTCGACCCGAAAAAGGCGGCCGGGGCGCTGAACTGGGCTGTGAAGGAGATGGAGCGGCGCTACGACGTGCTCGCCACCTGTGGGGCGCGCGACCTGACTGGTTATAAGCAGATGATCGATCGGGGCGAGCTCGATCCGGGTCCGACGATCGCCGAGGAGATCGGCGAGGCGATTGAACGCGCGACGGGACTCGCGTCGGATGCCCTTCGACCCGTCGGGCCCGAGCAGATGCCCTACATCGTCATCGTCGTCGATGAGCTCAATGACCTGATGATGGTCGCCGCGCGCGACGTGGAGGACTCGGTCGTGCGTATCGCGCAGATGGCCCGCGCAGTCGGGATCCACCTCGTGCTCGCGACCCAGCGGCCGAGCGTCGACGTGATCACGGGCGTCATCAAGGCGAACGTGCCGAGTCGGATGGCCTTTGCGGTGTCATCGCTCGCCGACAGCCGGGTGATCCTCGACCAGGCCGGCGCCGAACGGCTGGTCGGTAAGGGCGACATGCTGCTCGTTACCGCCACCAGCAACATCGCCCGGCGGATCCAGTCGCCGTGGGTCTCCGAGGCCGAGGTCCAGCGGGTCGTCGAGTACTGGCGCGCCCAGGGCGGTCGTCGCGAGACCGTGGTCGCCCTTGACGTGCCCGTCGAGCGCGGCGGGCCCGGCGGTGGCGGCGGGGACGACGACGAGGTGCTGCGTCAGGCCCGCGAACTCGTGATCCGTACTCAGTCGGGATCGACGTCGATGCTCCAGCGCAAGCTGCGCGTCGGCTTCGCGCGCGCGGGCCGACTCATGGACCAGCTCGAGCAAGAGGGTGTTGTCGCCGCGGGCGACGGGTCCAAGGCGCGCAAGGTCTTGATCACGCGCGAGGAGTACTTCCCCGACGAAGACCGCTGACACCGGGGCCGGTCGATTCATGGCGCGGCGCCGGCGAACGCCTACGCTGATTCCATGATCGCGCGGGTGCCGGCCAGTTCGGCGAACTTGGGACCGGGCTTTGACACCTTGGCGGTGGCACTCAACCGCTACGTCGAGGTCGAGGTGCGCGACGCCGACGAGTTCTCCATTGTCACCAGTGGTTATGGCGCTGGTCGCTTCGACGACGAGGGCCACCTTGGGGCCCGGGTCGCCGCGTCGGTGCTCGGGCATCAGCGTTTCGCGATTCGCGTCGACTCACAGATCCCGCTCTCGCGCGGCCTCGGCTCCTCAGCGTCCTTGGCGCTCGCGGCCGCCGCGGCGGCGGGGGCGACGGACGCGCTCGCGATCGCGGTGGCGATCGACGGGCACGCTGAGAACGCGGCTGCGTCGTGGCGCGGCGGACTCGTCGTGGCGGGTCAACGCGACGGCGCGATCGCCGTGGCCGACCTCGCGCTCGACGACGTGTGGCGCTTCGTGGTCGTGATCCCCGAGGTCGAGCTCGCGACGGCCGACGCACGCCGGGTCCTGCCCGACGAGGTGCCCTTCGCCGACGCGGTGGCGAACCTGACCTCATTGGGTCTGTTGATCGCGGGCCTCGCGGACCACCGCGTCTTCACACCGTGGGCGATGGAGGACCGGCTGCACCAGCCCTACCGGGCCGGGTTGTTGCCGATCGCGGGTCCGATGCTGAAGGCGCTTCGCGACGCTGGTGCGCACGGGGCGTGTTGGTCGGGTGCCGGTTCGACGATGCTCGGACTGGCGACCGTGGACGCGGCCGACGCCGTCGCCGAGGGCGCGCGGCGGACCCTCGCGGACCACGGGGTCGCGGGTTCGGTGGCGATCCTCGAGGCCGACCGGATCGGAGCGGTCGTCTCTTGACGTCGTCGCTCGCGCGCCGGCGGACCCTCGCCGGTGTCGCATTCCTCCTGGCGGGAACGACCACGATCCAGTGGTCGGCAGCCCTGGTCATGCCAGTCTTCCTACGGATCGGCCCGTCGGCGTCGAGCGCGTGGCGCTTCCTCTTCGGCGCAGTGGCGCTGCTCGCGGTGTCTCGGCCCCAGGTGCGCGCCTGGTCGAGAGACCAGTGGGTCGGGGCGGCGGCACTCGGCGCATCGACGGCGTTCATGGGCTTTTGCTTCTACCAGTCGATCGCGCGGATCCCGCTCGGCACGGCGGTCGCGATCGAGTACCTGGGCCCATTCCTCGTGGCGGCCCTCTCGAAACGGTCACTTCGTCACTACGTGTTCGTCGCCCTGGCGGGGGTGGGGGTGGTGGCCCTCGCGCGACCGGGTGGCGGCGTGACGCTCATCGGCGTGCTCTTCGCCCTCGGGTCGGGTGCCGGATGGGCCGGCTACGCCTTCGCGTCGCACCGCGTGGGCGGCTCGATCGAGGGTTTCGGCGGGCTCGCCGTGGCGATGTCGATCGCGGCGTTGGTGACCATCCCCTTCGCCGTCTCGTCGGCCCACGTGCTTCTCGCGCGGCCGTGGCTCGCCGGCCGCATGGCCCTGGTGGGCGTCGCGGCGATCGGGCTCGGCTTCGGGATGGAGATGCAGGCGCTGCGCCGGATAAAACCGAGCGTCGTGAGTGTGCTGATCGCGCTCGATCCGGCGATCGCCTTCTTGATGGGCTGGTTGTTCATCGGCCAGGGTGTGTCGGTGACTGACCTGGTCGGACTGGCGTGCGTCGTGGGGGCCGGCGTCGGGGTGACCTACGACGTCACCCGGGGCGTCGTTCCGGTCGCTCAGTAGGCTGGACGGCGTGTCAACGCCGCGCACTTTCTGCATTCGCACGTTCGGCTGCCAGATGAACGAGCACGACTCGGAGCGCTTGGCCGGACTGTTGGTCAACGAGGGGCTGGCGCCGGCCACGAACGAGGCCGAGGCGGACGTGGTGATCTTCAACACCTGCACGATCCGTGAGAACGCCGACCTCAAGCTCTACAGCGCGCTCGGGCACTTGATGGCCGCCAAGGCCGCGCGACCGTCGATGCA
>JAJZSX010000458.1 GCA_021849435.1 Actinomycetes bacterium
CGTAGTTGTAGACCGCGACTGCGTCGGTAAAGGCGAAACGCGTGATGAACTCAAAGTCCACGCGATTCGCGTCGGTCATGAGATCCTGATACTGGGCGACGAGCGAATCAGCCTCGTCGCTCGACGCGCGTCGCGCCGGCGCCGAGCGCAGGATCTCGCCGGCGGACGGATCGGCGAAGGCGGGGCCGTGAATGCCCACGGAGCCGAAAGGAAAGACGCGACGTTCGTCGTGGGCGCCAACGTTGCGCACCAGCGGCGGCGTCTCGGCGGTGAGCTGGTGGTTTTTGTCGGGTCTCGCGGTCACCTCCAGCAATTCGCCGAGGTAGGTCACTACCGCGCCCACGTCAGCGAGGACGACGTCGATATTGCGGTCCAACAGGTTGGCCTCGGCGCTTTGAGAACCGCTCGGCACGCTGGCTCCCTCGAAGGCCTCGATGACGTTCGGACCCGCGAAGCCGAAGTTAGTTCCCGAAGTGGCGAGGATGAGATCGGCGTTGGGTACCGCGCTCGCCGACACACCGCCCCACACGTTGCCCAACAGCACCGCGATCTGGGGCAGGTCCACCTTCTCCTTGTAACGACGGATCGCCTCAACCATGCGCGTCATCTGCGTGAGGCCGGCGAAGTTCTCGTGCTGGCGCACACCACTGGAGGCGTAGACCGAGATGAAGGGTAACTTCTTGGACACTGCGAGATCCGAGGCCGCCTGGAACTTCTCGCCAGAGACGACTCCCAGCGAACCGGCAAAGAAGTCCCAGTTCATGGCGTAGACGACCACCGGGTGCCCGCCGATCGTCGCCAACCCGTAGGTCGAAGATTCGGACTTTCCCCGACGCGACTCGCGACTCAGTTTGTCACCGTAGGACTCGTCGGACTCGCCACCGTGGCCCCGCCGCACCAGACCCACAAGGTCCTTCGCAATCCGCCAACGCCCGTGACTCGCCTTGTAGTGAACGAGTTCTTGGAAGTGCAGGAGCTCCGACGGGCTGTTGACGCGCCGTCGGTTGTGCAGGTGTGCCTCGACTTCTTGCTCAAAGACGGGCAAGCCAACGGGATGGCCCTCACCAATGAGGTTGTAATCGAAGTCATCGTGGGGGCGGCCGACGGCGTCCGTGGACTCAGACATGGGAATCCATTATGACACGGCCCCACTCGGCACCTCCGAGTGGTCGCACGCCAAGCGCTTACACCGAGCCAGTGTTTGGGACGTTACGCAGTAGTAACGCCACCACCGACGAACGAGGCGAGCTCAGCCTCTGGTAGTTCAGCGTCCCTTCTTGGACTTGGACTTCTTGGACTTCGGCTTCTTGGATCCCTTCACTGGCGCGTCGGATAGTGACGTCCTCGCGTCTCGCCCCTTTTCGCGCTTCGCCTTCTTGAGCTTCTTCTTTGCCCTTTTACGCGTCTTTTTCTTCTTGTCCTTCTTGCTATCTTCGCGCCGTTTCATGCTGTCGGCGCCATCTACCGTCGACTGCCCAGAACCCGTGCGTGCCACGGGCGTGAGTTCGTGGATCACCTCACTCGCGTCGTGGCGAGGTTTCGCATCGAAGTAGACCCGCTCGACGATCGTCATGTCGTTCCTACTCACCGAACGTCGCAGACCTGTGCGTTGGACACCCTCCGAACCTGGCGGCGTCCCTCTGAGAAGCGCTCGACGGGCCTGGAGCACACAGGTCGCACCATAGAGCCCAAGGAGCTCCTCGATGTCAACGTCCAAGAAGTCGATCAGAGTGCGCAGGGAATCCGGAGACAGTCGACGCTGGTCACTCGCGTAGGCCGAATAGGTCGATCGACTCACCCCAATGGCGCCGGCGGCCCCTTCACGCGAGAGATCGAGCTCTTCGCGACGCAACTCGAGTGCCCGCCCAACGGTCAGAGATCGGGGGACAGCTCGTTCATCGTGCTGGGTCACGTGATCAGAATCCTTCATCACTGCCACGCCTTATTCTCGCAGGATTCAACCGACCAGCTGTGCACCGTGGAATCAAGCGCTCAGCGAGAGAGGCGACACGGCATTCGGGTGCTCTTTAATCTGCCTGACAGCCCTCGCCTATCGGGGGACCTTGAAGGACACAATAAAGACCGCCAAGTCATGTTGCCTTGACACTTCGACACAGCCCGGGTGATCAACTCACATTGCGGACAATGCGGAATACGTCACGACATTCACCATATGTGTTATCACATGCCATATGGGAAGACGTGAGGTACTTGTGCAGTTGGATGACGACCTAGTCTCGCGACTCGATCACTTAGCGACCGAGAAGGGAACTAACCGCTCTGAACTCATCCGACTTGGTGCTATGGCCGTCTTAGATGCGGAAGACCTCCGCCGGGCGGATCTTCAACTTCAAGCAGCGTACCGACGCGCACCACAGGATCCGGCCATCGTCGCGGCCGCCGCTCGGCTAGCGGCGGAGAACTCTCCAGAATGGTGAGTCGAGGCGATGTGGTGTGGGCCGATCTAGGTGTGCCAGCCGGACGTCGCCCGGTCTGTGTGTTAACACGTGCGATTCGACCAGGTTGACTTCGTAGACAGTGAGCCTTACAAAATACTCGAACCCGTTAACAGTGTGATCAGAACTGGTTCTCATTTCGCCTCGGAGTGGCAGCCTCGCCTCAATCCACCGCGTCGACGTCAAGGCACATGACGACACACCAGGGCGCTCAGTGGGTGGCTGCGACGTTGGACTTCATGACCCAAATCGAACCAGCGGCCCGTGTCATCGCCTTCACCGTCGGGCTTGGTTTCTATTCTGCTTCGAAGCGGTTCTTAGCGGTCAGCTTTCAAACCTCTCCCCGCAGATTGACCTGACGGACGGGGATGAACTTCCGCGAAACCAATTGCGATGAGACTTGCTACTACGACCACGACACCCACCGCCCCTTGCGTCGATGCGCGCTCGCCCAATACCAAGATGCCACCGAGGAAACCAACGACCGGAATGACTGCCAGGAACTGAACCGTGATCCCAACCGACAGGTGACGAAGCGCAATCAAGTACAGCCAGAAGGT
>JAJZSX010000459.1 GCA_021849435.1 Actinomycetes bacterium
TACGTCATGGTGATTGTTCTGGGTGCCGCGATTGGTCTCGTGTTTGACATCTTGAGCCGACGGAGGGGTCGGTCGAGTCCGTGGCGATGGTGAGGGGCCCCATTCGGTCATGGGAAGTCGAAATTGGTGGTTGGGCCGCGGTCCACGAGAGTCATTGAATGCTCGAAGCGTCAGTTGACGGGACTGAGGGCCTTGAGGGGACGCCGGTATAGCTATCAATTTGTACGTCCAGATTTCGTCAGCCGGTTTTGGAATGACGGAAGTGATGCGTAACGGACCACTGGTCATGGTCCACATGATGCTCGGGATGATGCTCGTACTCGGCGCGATGGTGGCGGTCGGAGTTGCGCTACCGTACGGAGAGAGGGCAGTGGGCTGTGCCGCGGCGGCCCTTGGTGGCATCCTCGTCGCTGGGCTTGGAGGTTCACTTTTCCTTCTGGACGGCCAAAGCAACCGAACGTCCTACTTGATGGCCGTGGGCTTCCTTATCGCAACTGGCAGCTACGTGGCCCAGATTGTCGCAGCCAGTTGATCTACTAATCCGGTTCGGTGCACACCTTCCGCATTGGGTCGCACAAAGGAGGCCCCAGGGCGCATCGATTCCGGAGAAGAGACATTCGGGACCAATGGAGGTTACTACTATGAAGCATAGTAGTCTGTTTCTTCGACCAATCACGAGGTACCAAAGGGAGGCGCCGTGGGAAAGCAGGCACGCCAGACTCAGCATGAAAGTAAGCGAGCGGCGGCGGCAACAGCGGCGATCCGTGAAAGGCGGCGTCGGCGCCAACGCCCCTATTGGATCGGCATTGGTGTCGTGGTGCTCCTCGCCGCGGTCGCGATTCTCGTGTCAATCGCGTCGCACGGGGCGACGAATGGATTGCCGAAGGGCACCGTCGTCTTCGTCGAAACCAATCACTCGCACGTGGTCGGGGCAGTCCACTACGATCACACGCCACCCGCAGGCGGTCCGCACAGCGCGCAGTGGCTCAACTGTGGTGTGTACTCACGGCCGGTGCCCAATGAAAACGCAGTGCATGACTTGGAACATGGCGCGGTGTGGATTACGTATCGGCCTGATCTCTCGCAGCTAGGAATCGCAGAACTGGTGCAGTTCGCAGTGAACCACTATGACGGCGCACAGCGCTACATCACTCTGAGCCCGTACCCGGGCCTTCCCGCGCCGGTCGTCGCTTCAGTGTGGGGTGCCCAAATCCGCTTGAATGGTCCGAACGACCCACGTCTCGCCGCTTTCGTCGCACATTACATAGGAGGTAACCAAGGGGGTGAACAGGGCGCGCCGTGCACCGGTGGCGTGGGGACGCCCTCCGCCTAGTTTGATGTGGTTATTTATCTCAACCTCACCATTCAAGGACCGTCCGATATCGTAACGTGGCTGCTTGGCGGTTGGGCGATGCGCACTGGAGTTCGTATCACCGCTTTACCGAGCGCTCACTCTTCCTGGCGTAGCCACTTGGCGCCGCTTCAATGAATCAAATGGCGACTGGAAAGATCGCCGATTGGTTGGCCGAGTAAGGCGAGGGAACCTTGAGTTTCATCGTCTCTTCAGGTTTCTAAGGTTTCGCTTATCGGCGCGCAACTGGAATTACTACAGTGAGTAGTTGATGTCGTCGCTTCTCCTACCCTTCTTGGCCATCGGTGCTGGCGTCCTTTCATTCAGTTCGCCCTGTTGCCTTCCACTGTTGCCGGGTTACGTCTCGTACATCACGGCACTGCCGACGTCCCAGTTGAGTGTCAAGGAATCCCGCGCGACAACGCTGAAAGCATCTCTGGCATTCGTTGCCGGTTTCACTTTGGTCTTCACTGCTCTTGGGGTCGCGTCGGCGTTCTTCGGGTCGTACGTCCTTCAGATTCTTCCCACCATCGTTCGCGTCATGGGCGTGGGCATTATCGCGCTGGGGCTCTCCATGATGGGGCTTTTACGTATTCCGGTTCTCATGCGCGAGCGTCGATTTGATATGACCAGACTGCCGCGCGGGACCCGTGGAGCATTTGGCGTCGGTGTTGCCTTTGCCGCGGGTTGGACCCCGTGCATCGGACCAGTGCTCGCCGTTGTTCTCGCGACGGCGGCCGGTACGAGAACGGTGGCGTGGGGTGCGCTGTTGCTCATTTTGTACTCGTTGGGTTTAGGGTTGCCGTTTATCGCCCTCGCTCTCGGGCTTAATCGCGCGCGACAGTCGGTTGAGTGGTTGCGTCGACACGGACGTCATATTGAGGTCGTTGGTGGCGCTCTCATGGCGGCGGTCGGTGTTCTGTTTGTGACCGGGGCGTGGGAGGCGTGGTTTCGCCCGCTTCAGAGGATCTTCTCGCGATACGGATGGCCTCCGGTCTAGTGGCGTATCCCATGAATGCCTTCGTTGCGGACAGCAATTGCGGATCCAGGTCACTGGACTTTCGTATTGAGCGTCCTTCGACGGGATGCACCCTCGTGGGCGGTCAACGAAGGTGATGCAGTTGACGTTCCGAACTTCTAGTCCAGTCTGCTCGTTCTATTCGCTGAAGCGAGTGTCATTATCATGAGTTCGTTTGATGATTCAGTCCGGGATGATGAACTAGGAGTCGACGACGCGGTCGCTGACGTCGCGCGTCGTCCGACGTGGCATCGTCGAGGCCCTAGGCGCCGATTCGCCGTGCTCGGAATCGTTTTCGTGACGGTCTTCGTCGTGGTTGCTCTCTTACAAGGTTTCGTGAGTTCACGGTCAAGCACCCCGAGCGTGTTGGTGGGACGAACAGATAAGTTGGCGCCAGCGTTCACTCTCGCAAGTCTGTCCGGTTCGCCGCGGAAGGTCTCACTTAGCGCCTTCCGGGGCAAACCGCTGGTCCTCAACTTCTGGGCGTCGTGGTGCGTGCCCTGTCGAACCGAGATGCCACTGCTCGAGCGGACGTATCGAGCTGAGAAGGGAAGGGTTCAGTTTCTGGGAATTGACTCGAACGACACGCCGAGCGCCGGCCTTGCTTTCTACGATCATGTTCGCGTCACCTACCC
>JAJZSX010000460.1 GCA_021849435.1 Actinomycetes bacterium
AGTTGACCTCGCGCGCTCGCGACGCCAGCATCGCCTCGCGCTCGCCCCGTCGACCGCGCGCGAAGGGCGAGGCGTTGGAAACGATCAGCATGGTCGCGCCCTGAGCCGCGAGCTCGGCGGCCGGGCCGGCGTCGGTCCAGACGTCCTCGCAGATGAGCAGGCCCACCGCGACCCCGTTCACGTTCACGATGGCGTGCTCGCCGATGCCGGGGTGGAAGTAGCGCTGCTCGTCAAAGACGTCGTAGTTGGGCAGGAGCCGTTTGGACGCCGTCGTGACGACCGCGTGGCGGTCGATGACCGCGAGCGCGTTGGCGACGTGGGCGCGCGGGGGCGTCGTCTGGGCGACGACGTCGCGGCCGTCGCTCGAGGGGGCGAGGCTGATCCAGCGCTCCCCGTCGGCGAGCACGGTGCCCACGACGACCGCGGGGCCCTCGCCCACCGTGGCGAGCACCTCGAGGGCCTCGTCGGCGGCGATGATGAAGCCCTCCTTTAACAGCAGGTCCTCGGGCGGGTAGCCGAGCAGCGAGAGCTCGGGCGTCACGACCAGGGACGCGCCGGCCGCGCCGGCCTGGGTACGGAACCGGCCGATCGTCTCGACGTTCTGAGCGAGGCCGCCAACGACCGCGTTCATCTGGGCGAGCGCGAGTCGGACTACTGGCACGACGCCGAGCCTACCGGGGGCCCGCCGTTTCACCCGGGTCGCGCGCCGGCCAACGTTTCACACGTGGTTAACAAAACCCGCCCTCTCGCCACGAGCGGGTCGTCAGACTGGAATGGTCGCGTGGGGTTCGCGCTGACGGTAAGGAGCGATGGTGGCGTATCAGGCTGAGTACATCTGGATCGACGGCACGGAGCCGACGCGCAAGCTGCGCAGCAAGACCCGTATCGTTCCCGACGGCAAGAAGCCGCCGGTCTGGGGCTTCGACGGCTCGAGCACCAACCAGGCCACCGGCCGCTTCTCGGACTGCGTCCTCCAGCCGGTCTTCTCGTGCCCGGACCCCCTGCGCGGACCCAACGACGTGCTCGTGATGTGCGAGGTCCTCAACGCCGACCTGACCCCGCACCCGACGAACACCCGCGCCGCCGCCGTGGCCGTCGCCAAGCAGTTCGCCAGCTTCGAGCCAATGTTCGGCATCGAGCAGGAGTACACGTTCTTCCAGGACGGCCGTCCCTTCGGGTGGCCCGAGGTGGGCTACCCGGCGCCCCAGGGGCCGTACTACTGCGGCGTCGGCGGCGCGAAGATGCCCGGCCGCGAGATCGTCGAGGCCCACACGCTCGCCTGCCTGCGCGCCGGGCTGGCGATCGAGGGCACCAACGCCGAGGTGATGATGGGCCAGTGGGAGTTCCAGGTCGGTGTGCTCGGCACGGTCGAGGTGGGCGACCAGCTCTGGACCGCGCGCTGGCTGCTCGAGCGCATCGCCGAGGACTTCGGCGTGGACGTCAGCTTCGACGCCAAGCCGATCAAGGGCGACTGGAACGGCGCCGGGGCCCACACGAACTTCTCGACCAAGCAGATGCGCGCCCCTGGTGGCTGGGACGCGATCATCGCGGGCTGCGAAGCGCTCGGCACGCGGGTGCTCGAGCACATCGAGAACTACGGTGAGGGCATCAAGGACCGCCTCACGGGCGCCCACGAGACCGCGCCGTGGTCAGAGTTCTCCTACGGCGTGTCCAACCGCGGCTCGTCGGTTCGGATCCCCGGTGGCGTCGCGCGTGACAAGCGCGGTTACCTCGAGGACCGCCGCCCGAACGCCAACGTCGACCCCTACGTCGTGTCGCGCCTAATGGTAGAGACGATCTGTGGCGCCGCCGCCGCGGCCAAGCCCGCGACCAGGCGCGCGCCGGCCAAGAAGGCCGTCGCGAAGAAGGCCCCCGCCCGCAAGGCGCCGGCGCGCCGATAACCACCGCGGCGCGGGGCCGGGCCCGCGCCCTGACGTGAGGTGCGAGAATGTCCCCGATGCAGAGCCAAGCCCAGTACGTCCTGCGGACGGTCGAGGAACGGGGTATCCGTTTCGTCCAACTCTGGTTCACCGACGTGCTGGGGCGGCCCAAGGCCTTCCACGTCACCCCGGCCGAACTCGAGGACGCCCTCGAGGAGGGGATGACCTTCGACGGTTCGGCCATCGACGGCTTCTCGCGCATCCGTGAGTCCGACGTCCTCGCGCGCCCGGACCTGACGACCTTCCAGCTGCTGCCGTGGTACGAGGCGGGTGGCGGGGTGGCCCGGGTGTTCTGTGACATCAACAACATCGACGGCACGCCCTTTGACGGCTGTCCGCGCCAGCAGCTGCGCCGCGTGCTCGCCGGTGCGCACGAGCAGGGCTACACCTTCTACGTCGCCCCCGAGATCGAGTACTTCTACTTCGAGGGCCTCGACCCGACTGAGCGGCCGCGCCCGATCGACAACGGGAGCTACTTCGACCTCCTGCCCGACGACGTCGGCAGCCAGCTGCGGCGGCGCACGGTCTTGATGCTCGAGGAGATGGGCATCGGGGTCGAGCACGCCCAGCACGAGGACGCCCCGGGCCAGCACGAGATCGACCTGCGCTACACCGACGCGCTCACGATGGCCGACACCGTCATGACGGTGCGCTACGTCGTCAAGGAGCTCGCCCGCCAGTCCGGCGTCTCGGCGAGCTTCATGCCCAAGCCCCTGGCGGCGGTCCAGGGCTCGGGCATGCACACCCACGCCTCGCTCTGGCGCGACGAGGCCAACGCCTTCATCGGCGATGGCCCGTACGGTCTCTCGGACATCGCGACGCGCATCATCGCCGGCCTCGTGCACCACGCCCCCGAGATCACCGCGATCACCAACCAGTGGGTGAACTCCTACAAGCGGCTCATCCCCGGCCTCGAGGCGCCGAGCAACGCCGACTGGGCCCGCTACGACGCGGCCGCCCTCGTGCGGATCCCCTCGGTCAAGCCCGGCCGGATCGACTCGACGAGGATCGAGTTCCGCTCGCCCGACCCCGCCGCCAATCCCTACCTGGCCTTCGCGGTGAC
>JAJZSX010000461.1 GCA_021849435.1 Actinomycetes bacterium
CCTCGTCGTCGACGATCAGGATGGTCGCGGTCGTCTCGCCCATGGTTCGAAGCGTACCGGTTCGCCGGACGTCTCACGAAAGACCGACGCGAATCACAACGTCCTCACAAGATTGCTGGGTACGCTGATTGTCGTTGGAGGTGGACGTGAACGTGGTACGCAGGTCGGTCGGGGTGACGGTGGTGATCGCCTCACTCGCGTTGTCGACGCCGGCACTCGCCCGTGGACTACCCGCCACCCGCCGACCCGCGACGCCCCCGGTAACCCGGTTGGCCCATCACGCGCAGACCTATCGCGGCGCAATGGCGGCCATCGACGCCGCGTTCGCCCGGTCGGTCGCGGACGCCACGAAGACGCTCCGCGTCCGGATGGCCCGCGCCAGGACCTCCGCCGACCAGATCGACGCTCGCAACCAGTACCGGTTGGCGATCGTGAAGGCCACCCGGCTTCGCGAGGTGGAGGTCGAATTGCTCGACCAGTCGCCGCTCGGCAAGCACAGCCCCGACCGGTCGGTGACGACCGTGACCGAGGCGCCCGCGACGGGCGACAACTGAAAGCTGTCAGTGGCGCCCCGAGCGCTGTGCACCCCAGGGCAGCAGCGGTAGCAGCGAGATGGCCAGGACCAGGGCGAGTTGCAGAGCGATCCACCAGGGCTTTCCCCAGACGTCCGTGAGCAGCGAGCCGAGTTGGCGGTCCACGGCGACGGCGGTGCCCACGTAGAGCGAGTACGTGACGAGCCGGCCGACGAAGAAGGACGCGCCGAGCACGACCAGGCGCAGTTCGAGCAGGCCCGCGGCGACGAAGAGTTGGGCCGAGGGCAGCGGCGAGACCACGAAGAGGATGGCGAGCGACCACAGGCTGGCGCTGCGTCCGCGCAGCCGGTCAGCGAGGTTGGCGAGGTTGGTCCGGTAGCGCGCGGAGAAGCGGCCGCGCACGGCCCGTGCTCCCGAGGCCAACACGTAGCGACCGACGGTGGCCGCTCCCGCGCCGACCAGCACGAGGGCGACCGGTTCGAGGTGCCAGCGCAGCCGCGCGTAGACGAGCACCGACCAGGTGGGCGGCCCGAAGGCCGGCAGGAGGTTGATCACGAACACCAGGGCCGCGACCACTATGAGCTGCACGACTCGATTTGACCACAGTCGCACCGCTCTCGAGAACCACTGGCCCGGTGTGTCGCCACGGTGACCGAGCGAGCCGAACCCACTGTGGCGCCGTGGCTAGGGTGATGACGTGCGTGCGCCATCGACCGCGTTAGACACCTGGACACGCGGGTGGTTGACGGCCTCGGTCGTGCTGGGCGCGGCGCTGCTGGTGGCGGCCTTCACGGTCTCGGCCTACAACGGCAGCGTCTCGCAGACCTTGGTCCAGGTCAATGGTGGCAAGGTCGTCGCCATCGTCGCCGTCCCACTCGTCGGTGCCCTGGTCGCCATCTCGAGCATCGTGGTTCGCCATCGTCACGCGCGACGCGGCGTCGGCGTCGTGACGTGGCTGGTCATCGGCGTGCTCGGGGTGTTCACACTGCTCGGGATGCTCACGATCGGTCCGTTCGTCGCACCGGTGCCGGTCTGCCTGCTGGTGGCGGCACTGCGGATCCAAGAGACGGGAAGGGCGGCACCGCCAACCGAGTCCGGTCCCGGGCGATGACGAAACGAGGTGGCCGCTCGTGTTCGCAGCCGCCGTCGCGTCGTAGGTTCCCTCCGGGGCCCGTCGTTCAGTCCAGTGGCTTCTCGGCGAGCGCCACCGTGAAGTAGCTCCAGGGCTTGGGTCCGGTCTCGTAGCGCTGGGCGAGCGTTGTGACCGTGAAGCCGGCGCCCTCGAGCACGGCCACGGGGTTGCGCGAGAGGTGACAGCCGTCGGCGACGAGGCGCTCGAGCGGGTCGAGGCGCCGCTGCCAGGTCGCGACCCGCTCGTCGGGGGCCAGCCCGTGCTCGAGGACGTGCAAGGTGGCGCCCGGCTTCAAGACGCGCCAGAGCTCACGCGCGACGAGCGCGGCGTCGGGCACGGTGCACAACGTGAACGTGCTGAGCGCCGCGTCACACGACGCATCCGCGAGCGGCAAGTGTTGACCGTCCAGACCCACCCGGGTGACGGCGATCGGCGACGCGTCGATCGCCCGTTGGGCCAGGCGCCAGGCGGCGTCACGGGGCTCGACGGCGTAGACGCGCGTCACCGCGGACGGGTAGAAGGGGACGTTGAGCCCGGACCCGAAGCCGATCTCGACGACCGTCCCGCGCAGTCCCTCGACGGCGATGCGTCGCCAGCGCGAGACCCCGCGGGTCGAGCAGACGAAGTTCACCACGTGCGGCACTACCCGCTCGGCGTACCAGGACACGCTGCGACCGTCCTCGTTAGAGCAGGCTGGCGAGCGCCGCGCCGAGACGTGTGCGGGCGTCTTCGACGAGCTCGCGGAAGTCGTCGCCGGGCATGATCACGGCCGGGTCGGCGATCGTGACCGTGGTGGTGTCGTCGTCGATCGCGTGCAGCACGACGTTGCACGGCAACGAGAGTGCCACGTCGAGGCTGACGTCGAGGGCCTGGTTGGCGAGCACGGGGTTACACGCACCCAAGATCTTGAGTGGCGCTCGGTGCACGCCGAGCTTGGTCGCGAGTATCTCGGCGACATCGATCTCGGCGAGAATGCCGAAGCCTTGGTCGCTAAGCGCGGCGCGAACAGCCGTCTCGACCTCGGCCATGGGTTGCTGCAGGGTTACGGTCAACTGGTCCACGGGTCCTCCTGCTTCTACGCGGACTCTACCGCCCGCCTCGCGGGACGGTCCGCTCGGTCAGTCGACGCGCGGGTGGCGCAACCGGGCGATGACGTCGTCGACGACCTCGCTGGTGGTCGCCTCGCCGCCCAGGTCGAAGGTGCGCACGCCGTCAGCCGCCCCGTCGAGGGTCGCCGTGCGCAGGCGCTGACCGGCGAGGTGGAAGACGGGCTCGTCCAGGTGGGTCGCCGCCTGGTCGAGCAGGGCCGCCTCGGCGAGCAGCATCGCCATCG
>JAJZSX010000462.1 GCA_021849435.1 Actinomycetes bacterium
ATCTGTGCACTGGTAAAAGCGTCCATGGGGTTGGTGACCGGACTCTCTACGGCTGGGCTCATCGCAACGTCTCCTTCATTACCGTTGCTTTCATTAACGCTCTGTTGGCCCGCAAAGTCCAGTCTGATCGGTGAATCCACTCCTCCAGTTCCGGGCCTCCTCGGCCTTCGCGCGCTCACAACGCGCCACCTTGCCGACGGTGATACTCGGCTGCGCCCACGACGACAAGTTCCTCGATATCTTCGGGAATGACGACCGTAAACAGCCGGCGATCGATAGACGCTTCGGTTTGGAGTCGCTGGAGCAGTTGGTCTCGTCGCCGCTGACTGGGCACCGCCCAAACAATTGCCGGGAAGAGACCCAGGCGATCTTGTTCGAGCCCCGTGGCCAGGTACTCCTGGTACTGCAGGCATTTCTTGACTACACGATTCGGTGGCTCGGTGGCACGATCGACTTCAAAGAACCAGTGATCCTCGAAGTCGGACGACACGGTGACGGCCGCGATGTCTGGCTTCAAGGTAAGGGCCACGCCGCCCGGACCCAGATAGCTCCTCCAACAGTCGGGCTCCGGCTCGATTTTGGACAGTGTGATTCGTCCGGACGAGGCGGCCTCTTGAAGGGTCAACACAACCTCGGCGATAGCCAGGGTGTGGTCGAGAAAGGAAGTACCGGGCTCGTGGGGCCGTGTCCGCCCGCGTGGGGTCTGACCCAGGTGCTTGGCCAGTACACGATCGCCTCGCTCCGTGAGTTGCCAGACGAAGCCACCTGATCCAGCTCGAACACCTCCGATGCGTCGTTCGAGGTTGGTGAGCATCCCGAGCTCGCGAAGTCGCACCAGCGCCAGGTTGGCGCTCCTCGGAACTGCACCCGTTCGGTCCATATTGCCAAAGTGCTGACGCGCAATTTGACGAGTCGTTAGGAATCTGAATCCTCGTACCGAACTCAGGATCAGCCAGTCCCTCTCGCTGAGCCTCTGCTCGAGATCCGAAGTAGCGGGCCGCTTCACAGTGAACCTCCAGGGTTCCCTGCGTGGGTCGAGCGGACCGTCAGCGGCCAAGAAGTCAGCTGAGTCTCGTCCCTCGGGGTTACGTGTCCCGCCAAGAAGGCCCGAGATTTCGACATCATTACCGTCGCGACCTGATGGGCGATCTGAAACCGGGTCATGACGAACCTCCCACGAGCGGGCGACGCCCGATCGGTCCGTCATCCGGTGGTTCCTTAGCGTGCGCCCGTGTGGCGTGCCGCGTGATGGCTTCCTCAACGTCGGCGGCGTCTTGACCGTACAGCGCGGCTGAGCGAGCACGGAGGCCCACTGGTTCGCGCGTGGCGGGCTCGGGGGCCAACGTCCGCGCCGAGAACCACCCAGTGGAAACTCCGTCCTGCATCAAGTTGGCGTAGACGGCAAATCGCGGTAGGTACATGAAGTCCTGCGCCTCGAGCGCGGGAGCCTGCTTCGCCAGTTCGGTCGCGTCCTCGGCGTTGAGCCCAAAGATGACCTTGTTGCGCGCGTTGGTATCAATGGCGGAGCGAAGACCGGGCGGTAGCTGACGGCGATACTGATGGGCCACGGTGAATCCGACGCCCAGGCTGCGTGCTTGACTCAGGGCGTCTTCCAGATCGGTCGGAAGGCTCAGGTAGTCCTGAACTTCGTCGATGTAGATATTGACGATTCGCCGTCTCTCCACCAGAAGACCGGCCCGAGCCAGCACGAGGGGCCAGAGTTGGCCAACAATCAGCGAACCAAGAAGACGTGCACCTTCCGAGCCAATGAGTCCTCGGTTCAACGAGACCAACACAATGCGATGCTTTGTAAAGAGGTCGAGAAGATCAAATCGTGGCTCGGCTTGACCCAGCACGGCGCGAAGGTGGGGTCGCAGCAGAAACTGGCGGAGTCGGGTAAGGGTGGGCGCAATGACCTGGGCCCGCATCTGGGGGCTCATTGCCTCGTAGCTCGCCCAGAAACTGCCTAGGCCCACACGGTCGGACAGATTACGAGTCAGCGACGTTCGAAACTTCTCGTCGGTGAGCAGGGTCGGCAGCATGGTGAGCGTCGCTCCCGGGTGCAGCGCCAAGGTGAGGAGCGCGCTAAAGATCACGTCCTCGGTTCGAGGTCCCCAGGCGTCTCCGCTGAGCTGCTTGAACACCGCCAGGATCGAGTCGGCCGTGACTGACGTCAAGTGACTACTTCCCCTTAGCGGGTTGATGCCCACCGGACGGGGGTCAGTCGGATCAATGACGACCACATCATCGGCGCGCTCATCGGGGATCCGACACAGCACGTCGTTAACGAGATCACTCTTAGGGTCAATAACGAGAACGCCACGTCCGGCTCGGATGGCGTCAAGGATCATGGCCAACATGGCGGTTGACTTGCCCGAGGCTGTCGGGCCGAGTAGCCAGGTGTGTTGTAGAGAGTCGCTTGCGGCGATACCTACTTGCATGTCGACGCCGGGGGCTGTCGTTTCGACAAAAGGTCGCTTTGTTTCGAGCACTTCGCCCGATGGCGCCAGGAGGCGCGGATGAAGTGGGGGCTGACCCGGCATGGGCCACTGACCGGACTTGTCGAGTGGCCAGCCCACAACTTCAACGAGTTCCTTAGAGGACAGACGAAGTGGCCAACGCCACGGCACGGACGCCCACGCGAGGCGCTGTGGAATGTCGGATCGCACCGAGACGCTGACTCCAGACGACTCGGCCACGCGTAGACCTCCCAGAACTGAGGAGAGGAGGAGACGGACTCTGGCTGGTGAAGCCGCCGACGCGCCAACGCGAACGATGACTCGTCCGCCGTGCGCGCCGACTCGCTCCTTTAAGCTCGTCCGTACGTCAGTACTGGCAACCCTGGTGCCACGGGTGACGAGATCGAACCACCGCTGGGTGGGATCAGGTACATCACTCGAAACGAAGGCCGGGGAACGTCGAGCACCAATGATTACTTGGAGTACGACATAATCCTCCTCCTCCGAAGCCATCGCCAAGCCAGCGAGAAC
>JAJZSX010000463.1 GCA_021849435.1 Actinomycetes bacterium
CCATCTTGGTCACGCGAAACCGCCTCGGCGGCATTGGTTGTTGTCATTGGTCTTTGGTGTCACTTGTCTCGCCCGTATGAAATGGAAATTCTCAGCGGGTGTCTCACCCGGGCCTGACGGTTAGGGAAAAGACTCTGAACGTTCACGCTCGTGGATCACAACGGTCACGACGCTTACGGATTCGAAGAAAATTCTTCTGTCCTTGACCTGATGGGCTAACCCCGTGAGCAAGCGATTCCTGCTAATTTCTGGCTCAAGGTCAGCAACAACAAAGCGATGACCCTTCGTAACTGTCAGCCGCCACGAATAAGGGACCACTGACTGGTGTTCCCGCCACGAGTAAGGGACCACCTGGCAGGTAGTTCCGCCACGAGTAAGGGACCACCTGACTGGTGTTTCCGCCACGAGTAAGGGACCACCCCTCCGCCACAAGTAAGGGACCAGGCGAGTCCACCACTGTCGGCCGAGATTCAACTCGGCTGGACGCATCTATCGACAACGAAAGGTGCGTCCCTTGACATACGTGGAGATCACAATGATCCAAGTACAGGAAGTCCTTCGACGCTGGCTGCGAGGTGACGCGGGAGCGCGTCATCGCCCAAGGGGCCGGTGTCGATCGCAAGACGGCCCAGCGCTACATCGACGCCGCCCAAGAACTCGGGCTCACCCGAAGTGGTGGCGACGGACAGCTCACTGATCAGTTCATCGCACGAGTGCGCGAGGTGGTCCGTCGCTCGGGCGGGTGAACACGGATCCTCGTGGGAGCTGCTCACCGCGCACGAAGACCAGATCAAGGCGTGGTTGGATAACGACCTCACCGTCGCCAAGGTCGGCGACTTGCTCATCCGTCGTGGCGTAGAGGTTCCCGAGCGCACGCTGCAGCGGTTCTGCGCCGAGAAGTTCACCCGGCCCAAGAACAACACGGTGCGCGTCGTGGACCCAGAGCCCGGCCGCGAGGTGCAGACCGACTTTGGCCGCATGGGGATGCTGTTCGATCCACACACCCAGCGACGACGTGTGGTGCACGCACTGATCGTGGTGGCGGTGTGGAGCCGCTACATGTTCGTCTGGCTCACGTTCACTCAGCGCACCGAGGACGTCATCGAGGGACTCGACGCCGCGTGGCGGACGTTCAACGGGGTCTTTCCCATCCTCATTCCCGACAACCTGACGCCGGTGGTGACCAAGGCCGACGCGCTCGAGCCCCGCTTTAACGACACGTTCCTCGAATACTCCCAGAGTCGCGGCTTCTTGATCGACGCCGCTCGCGTGCGGCGCCCAAAGGATAAGCCTCGGGTTGAACGCCAAGTGCCCTACGTTCGCCGACGCTTTTTTGCCGGCGAGGAGTTCGTGGACCTACCCGACGCGCAACGTCACGTCGAGCAGTGGTGTCGAGACGGTGCCGGACTGCGCGTGCACGGCACCACCCGGACTCGACCGCTGGAGGCGTTCATCGCCAACGAGCAGGGATTGCTGCTGCCCGCGCCGCCACTGCCCTACGACGTGCCGATCTTCTCATCGCCCAAGGTCCACCGGGACCGGCACGTCGAGGTGGCACGAGCGATCTACTCGGTCCCCGGCGAGCTCGTCGGAGCGACCCTGAGTGCCCGCGCGGACGCCACCACCGTCAAGCTCTTTCTCCACGGGCAACTGATCAAGGTGCACCCGCGCGTGGGTGTGGGCAAGCGCTCGACGGACCCCGCGGACTTACCACCAGAGCGCAGCGTCTACGCGATGCGCGACGTCAACCACCTCATCGCACTGGCCCGGCACCACGGGCCGGTCATTGGTGCTTACGCCGAGGCGGTGCTCGAGCACCCGCTGCCCTGGACAAAGATGCGCCAGGTCTACCGACTCCTGGGTCTGGTGAAGAAGTGGGGCGAAGCGACCGTCGAGCTGGCCTGTGAGAAGGCCCTTGCGGCCGAGGCGATCGACGTCAATCTGATTGCTCGCATGATCGAACGCGCGACCGAAGCACTCGAGCACGACACACCGGCGCCGCCCAACGTGATCCCGGGGCGCTTCTGGCGTGACCCCTCGGAGTTCTCGACCACCACGGAGGTGGAACGATGAGTGCCCCGGCTCCAATCGTCAGCGCCGAACTGCGCGCCATCCTCTCAAGACTGAAGCTCGGCCAGATGATGGCGACGTTGCCCGAGCGACTGCTCAGCGCTCGCCAGAGCTCGATGAGCCACGTCGACTTCCTCGAGATGGTCCTCGCCGACGAGGTCGCGCGACGGGAATCGTCTTCCGCACTGTTGCGCGCGAAGGCCGCCAACCTCGATCCCACCATGGTCGCCGAAGCGTGGGACGACTCGGCCGCGGTCACCTTCGATCGGGCGCTCTGGAACGAACTCATGACGCTGCGCTTCGTTGACAACAATCACAACGCCCTGATCCTCGGACCCGTCGGGGTGGGCAAGACGTTCCTCGCCACGGCGCTCGGGCACATCGGATGTCGGCGTCGTTACCGGGTGCACTTCGAGCGCGCCGACAAACTGTTCAAGCGCATGAAGGCCGCGCGTCTCGACAACAGCGTCGACGTCGAGATGCGCAAGCTGGTCGCGGTGGATCTACTCGTGCTCGATGACTTTGCCCTGCACCCACTGGACGTCACCGACACGAATCTGTTCTACGAGTTGACCGTCGAGCGGCACCAGCACGGCGCCACGGTGATCACGTCGAACCGCGACCCGAGCGAGTTCCTCGCTCAGTTCGCCGATCCGCTTCTCGCCCAGTCCGCGGTCGATCGCATCCAGAGTGCCGCCTATGAACTCGTCATCGAAGGCGAGTCCTATCGCCGGCGCCAGCGGCCACAGATGGCGACGTCCACGTCCGATCAAGGGCCCTCTCGGAAGGGTCGGTGAGCCTCGATTGACACCGGGTCGCCGGTCTGCGAACATCAGAAGCGGCCGGCACGGATTGAGGGACGAGGTGGTCCCTTACTCGTGGCGGAGGGGTGGTCCCTTAGTCCTGGCGGGTGACAC
>JAJZSX010000464.1:0-1513 GCA_021849435.1 Actinomycetes bacterium
TTCCGATCTAGTGAGGCCTTGAATCGCATGGCGATGGCCCCCGCGCCGACGCCAGCGAGCACGGGCCAGTCCACGCCATAGTGACCATTGGCGTCAACGAGGCCGGTCATAATCAAGGCGGCGAGCATCGCCGGGGGAAGTAGATACGCCGTTCGCTGGACCCGAGGGTGGTTGAGGACGGACCGGGGCAGGGAGACTCCGGCGAGCTTGAGGCCGTAACTACCGAGGGACGTCAGCACCACCATGATCCAGAGCGACATCACGAAGCCTCCTGAACACGTGGGGACCGCGACGGTGTCGCACCGACGACCACCGCCACCACTGCCGCGGCGAGGATCGGCACCCCCGGAGGGGTGAGTGGGATGAGCACGAGGGTCACTAGCGCCGCCACGATCGCCACGGTGGCAGCCCCGTCGCGCGAGAGCTGGGGCCAGAGGAGGGCGAGGAAGATCGCGGGAGCGGCGGCGGATAGACCGAAGTCGGCAGTGTTGATGCCGCTGCCGATGAGCGCTCCGGCCAACGTCCCCACGGTCCAGAGCGAATACAGGCTGACGCCCGTCGCCCAGAAGGCGTAGCGACCGGCTCGCGAGTCTCGCTGGGCGACGGCCATCGCGGTGGTCTCGTCGATGACGAAGTGGGCGGTCCAGAGTCGTTGCAACCCCCGAGGTTGCACGATCTGGGTCACCGGTACGCCGTAGAACATGTTTCGCGTACCCAGTAGGAGGGCCGCGGACAACCCCGCGAGGGGCGAGCCGCCGGCGGCGACGACACCCACGAAGGCGAACTGTGACGCGCCGGTGTAGGCGACGACGCTCATGAGGAGGGTCTGGAGGACGGAGAGGCCGGATGCGATGGCGATTGCCCCAAACGTGACGCCGAAGGCGCCCGCGTAGACGCCGATTCCCACGGCGGCGCGCGTGATCGCGGCCCGTTCGGGGAAGTCGGTGTCCGTCACTCGTGCGTCACGGTCGCGAGGTGGAAAGCGCGTGGTCTCACTCATATGCACAATATTAAGTTGTTATTAGCGCATAGAAATAGCGAATATAATGGTGTATCCGATAACGCGTGCAATAATAAGGCGTATGGATGAGATTGACAGCAAGATAATTGCAGAACTACAACGTGACGGTCGCCTGTCGAATGTCGAGCTTGCCGAGCGCATCGGCCTCACTCCGGCGCCGTGTCTGCGCCGTGTCAAGCGCCTGGAGGGCGACGGGGTGATTCTCGGCTACAGCGCACGGATCAGCCCCACGGCGATCGGACTCGGCTTTGAGGTACTGGTGTTCGTGGACCTCACGCACAAGGACCGTGCCACGTTCGAGGCCTTCGAGGCGGGGGTCGCGCGCTTCGATGAGGTCATCGATGTGCGTCGGATGTTCGGGCTGCCCGACTACATCTTGCGTGTCGCCACTGACAGCATCGAAAGCTACGAGGCGTTCATCTCCTCACGCCTCGGCGACGTGCCCGGTGTGGACAAGCTCGACTCGCACATGACGATGAAGCTCGTCAAGTC
>JAJZSX010000464.1:1523-2985 GCA_021849435.1 Actinomycetes bacterium
GTTTCGGCCACGGCGTTGGCGTACGACTCGACTTGGCGCGAGGTCGGCTCATGACCGGTAGACGCACCCCCTTGGCGGCTGCTCGCTTCGCGCTCGACGAAGCGCTGTCACGTACCCCACTTGCACCTCGACGCCCCTGGTTCAGCGCGTTGGGATTCGGTCGTGGGGTGCTGTTCGCGGAGGCGTCGACCGCCACCACATGGCGATCAACCCTGGTGTCCAGCGATTCGGTGGGCCGACCTCGAAGGGTACGCGTCGCCAGTTGGC
The DNA here is from genome assembly GCA_021849435.1 of Actinomycetes bacterium. The sequence goes on from JAJZSX010000464.1 coordinate 1,791, forward strand.
GACGTTGTTGAAGAAGGTCCGGCCTGTTCCATGACCAACCTGTCGCCCTTCGTCGTTGCGAGAGAACATCCTTTCGTACGCGGCGAGCGCGGACAATGGGACAAAACTCCTCGTCCATGGGGATATGTCCAGCACGACAACGATGGTGCGTCGCGCCCGCTTCTCGCTGTGTCGCGAAGGTCCGTCGTGCTGGGATACGAAGTGAGTGTGCTGAAAGTTCGAACGCAAGGTCGTGTGGACGAAGAGGCGCATCGAGGAGACGGCGCGACCTTCTTTGACGAGGTGGTCCAACAACGCTCGAGGATGTCCGGGCGTGCTCACCCGATTGATGCGGTCGGGGGTATTGTCGCACTGCCTGGTGTGCTGTCGTTGACGAAGATCGATGTGCCGGCCCTTGTTGCGCTGACGTACGGCATCGGAGCCGACCGTGATCGATCGGTGCGCACCGGGTCGGGATGTGGCGATGAATGAATCGCGGGCTGCTCACACGTTGCGCTGGCTCGATGCCACTGAAGCCGAAGGCCGTCGAGACGAACTCGTCGCACTCACGATGCGATCGAAAGCCTCCTGGGGCTATCACGACGACTTCATGGCTCGTTTCGGTGAAACTTCGGTTACACGTAATCTCGTTGACACCGGACGCGACTGCGTCGTCGCCTTCGACGGCCATCGCGCCGTGGGTTTCGCGGTGCTCGACGACGAGAACGAGCGCGCCTGGCTCGAGGACCTGTGGGTGGAGCCCGGGTACTTTGGACGTGGCGTCGGGCGAGCGCTCGTCGGGGCCTGTGTCAAGCGATCGCGCGAATGGGGTTGGCGGGCCCTAGAGCTCGAATCCGATCCGCACGCCGAGGGGTTCTACGCTCGCCTCGGCGCCGTGCGCGTCGGCGAACGTGCCTCGGCGGTCGCGCCCGATCGGAACTTACCCCTCATGCGTCTCGACTTTGATCGCTACGTGTCAGTAGTTCCCATCCCGTATTCCGGTGGGTGGTAAGACTCGGAGCGACGATTGGGGTGGCCATGCGATACGGACTCTTCCTTCCTCCCTTCGACGGTCTCGCCGACGCCGCGCGCATGGGTGAGCTCGCGGTACAGGCGGAGCAGTCGGGCTGGGACGGGTTCTTTGTCTGGGACCACCTGCGCTATGCGGCCCCCGTGCGCGAGATCGCCGATGCCTACGCCTGCCTCGCGGTGATGG
>JAJZSX010000465.1 GCA_021849435.1 Actinomycetes bacterium
CAGCGCGGACGTGACCTTCGCGCGGGCCTTCAGGTCACGATCCATGTAGTCGGCCAACTGGTTCAACACCTCGTCCAAATTGCCCGTGAGCTCCGCCGACTCAAGGATGCCTACGTAATAGCTGGGGAACGCCTCGGGGTGGGCCGACGCGGCCGCGGCGAAGGTGTCACCGTTGCGCAGCGAGTCGACCATGTCGATCAGCACGACGCGCATCATCTTTCCCGTCGTCTCTTCCAAGATGACCTCAAGTGACTCCATGATCGGAATGCCGGCGCGCATGAAGACGGCGAGCTGACGCGAGAAGTTCATCACCTCCTTACGCGGCACCATCTTCTTCGTGATCTCAAAGTGCAGGATGCTTCGCTTCTCGGTGACTTCGCTCGGTTGCAGATCACGCTGCATCAGCGCCATGTGCACCGCACCACTCGTCGTCGCCTTCTCAACACCGGTGACGGTCTTGCCGTGGTCGTCGAGGGCCACGAACTTGAAGCGCTTGATCGGTAGTGCGTTCGCCTTGATGCGTTTGGAATCGGTCTTCTTGCGCTTCTCCACGGCTTTCGCGAGCCGGGCGTCCGCCTTCGCCGCCACCTTGTGCGCCTTGTCCTTCGCCGGATGGTCGTTACTGGAACTGGTTGGCTGATCGGTCATAGCGTGTACACACTCCTGATCACTTCGGCGATAGTGGTGATGTCCTGAGCGACGAGATTGAGCGCCTCCTGACGCAACGTGCGCATGCCTTGCTTCACCGCGAGTGCTCGCAACTCCTCTTGGGTCGCCCACCCGACGACCAGTCGCCGGATCTCGGGTGACATCACCAGCAGCTCGTAGATACCGATGCGATCCTGGTAGCCCGTGTGACTGCAGAAGTTACAGCCGGCCCCGTGGTAGTAGACGTCCTTGGCCACACCACCGCTCTCCTCGTAGAAGATCATCTCCTCGTCGGTCGGGGTGTAGGTCGTGATGCACGAGGTGCAGATGCGTCGCAGCAGTCGTTGGCCGACCACTGCCAGCACCGACGAGGCAACGAGGAAGGACTCGATGCCCATGTCGAGCAGTCGGTGAAGCGCCGAGACCGAATCCGTGGCGTGCATCGACGAGATGACAAAGTGACCGGTTAGAGCCGACTGGACTGCCACCCGGGTCGTCTCTACGTCACGGACCTCGCCGACGAGAATCACGTCGGGGTCCTGGCGCAAGATCGACTTAAGTCCGGTCCCGAAGGTGAGCCCGGCGGTCTCGTTGGTCTGGATCTGGTTGATCGAGGGGAAGACGTACTCGACCGGGTCCTCAATCGTCATGACGTTCATTCGCGTGTCGCCAATCTCGCTGACCGTGGCGTACAGGGTTGTGGTCTTGCCACTGCCCGTGGGGCCAGCGCACAGCACCATGCCGAAGGGCGCCCGTACCAGCTTGGCGTAAGCAATGTGCGTCTCATCGGGCATCCCAAGATCGGCGAGACGCAGCACGGAGCGTGTCTTGTCAAGAATTCGAAGTACGCACTTTTCGCCCATGATCGTGGCTACTGTGGACACGCGAACGTCGACCTCTTTGCCATCAATGGTGACCGTGAGCTGCCCGTCTTGGGGCCGGCGTCGCTCGACGATGTTCATCTCGGCCATGATCTTGATGCGGCTGATGAGACCGGCACCCATCGATGCCGGCAACTCCAATATCTGATTCAGGGCGCCATCGATACGAAATCTGACCCGTACCACCTGGTCGGACGGCTCAATGTGGACATCGGACGCGCGGTCGCGCATTGCCTGGGTGAGAATTCGGTCCACTACCTGAACTATGGGAGCTTCGTCAGCCAGAACGTCGACTGGCTGGTTCGCCTCGCTGCCTCGCCGGCGGGCCTCGTCGACGACCTTGAAGACTTCGACGAGCTCGTCGACCCCGCTGATCGCGCGGTAGTTGCTGTCAATCGCCCAGCGCACGTCACTCAGTGACGCGATCTCCATCCTCACCGCATGACCTGTCAACGCGGTCAGGCGGTCTCGCAACCCAGGTGTCGGCTCAGCGGCTGCGACCAGGAGTTCGTCGCCGATGATCTTCACCGGCACCACCGTGTTCTCGCGCGCGAATTCCTCGGGGATGAGTGGCAGCGCATCAGCGCTAACGTCCTCGCGATGCAGGTTGGTCACCGGTAGCGAGAACAGGGTAGACAACGCCTCGGTCAACGAGCGCTCATCGATGAATCCGCTCGAGACCAGGATCTGGCCCAATTTTTCCTTCGTCGTTCGCTGCGTTCGAAGGGCCTGATCGAGCTGATCGGTCGTGATGTGCCGCAAGGAAACCAGCAGGTCTCCGAGGCGTCCCTTCTCCGGGGACGTGCTGATCGCGACTCCCGACGCGTCGGGCTCGCGCTCTCCTGCATCGAGGTCGTGTTCAGAGCCCTCGTGCTTGGTGTGGTGTTTATCCTTCTTCTTGAACGCCAACGTCACCCCAGTTGCCGGTACTAGCACTTCTACGGAGTCGACACCGTATCAAGAGTCCACGTCACCACACGTGCGGGAGCGGTGACCCTTAGATGTCACTCTAGAGCGATACGAGAATTTCGAAGGGAATTAATTGTTGCGCCACAGACCCTAGAGGAATCGCTGTCGAGAGAGCGAGTTAACAGTCACCGCCTTGCCACGCGCCAGGTAATGCGCCGCCTCGACGATGACCGTCAGCAGCTCACTTGAAACTTCGAACGACTCGCCCGTGGTCAGGCGCAACTCCGCCTGGTTACAACTCGACAGCGCGTCGGCAATCGCGTCGTACCGCTCGAGCGTATCCAGAGGAAAAACCACTACGTTCGACACTTCAACACCTGCCTGTATGAACCCATGGAACGGGACATTCCCGCTCATTGACCAACTGCGCACATGTTACTGAGGAAAATTTAAGAAATTGTGTATGGCAGATTGGGAATTGCTAAATTCGTCGATGGTCCAGCGACCATGCGCGAGCCGACAAGTACTGGCCCCCCCCCGGGTACTG
>JAJZSX010000466.1 GCA_021849435.1 Actinomycetes bacterium
CCCCTCACGACCCTGCTCGCGACCGTCGAGCGGGCGACCAACCTCGCCGAGCGCGCCGACTGGGGAAGCGTCGCGGACACGATCACCCGCGAGGGCCGCCGCCTCGACGCGCTGATCGACGACCTCTTTTGGCTCGCGCGCAACGACGAGGGCCAGATCGAGCTGCAGCACATGGACGTCGATCTCGACGACCTGCTCTACGAAGAGGCCCAGCGGGTGCGCTCGATGTCCGGGCTCGCCGTGGACACCTCGGCGGTGACCCCGACGCGCGTGGTTGGCGACCCCGCGACCCTGAAGCGCATGGTGCGAAACGTCGTTGACAACGCGGTGCGCTACGCGCGCACCCAGTTGAGCTTCAGTGCCGGTTACGACCTCGACGAGGCGGTCGTGCGTATCGCCGACGACGGCGAGGGTATCGACGTCGCCACGAGCGCGCGCTTCTTTCAGCGCTTTGTGCGCTCGGACCCGGCGCGTGCGCGTGCGTCGGGGGGAACCGGTCTCGGACTCGCGATCGTCGCGGATATCACCGCGCGCCACGGAGGCAGCGCGCGCTTCGTATCGGTCGAACGCGGGAGCTGCCTCGAGTTGCGCGTGGCGCGTGGTGAGATCGCGCCTTAAAGTCGCACTGTGACCCCGCTTGAGCTCGCCCAACGCCTCGCCCGTCCGATCGGCGCCCTCGGCGCCGCTTTCTACTTCGACCCCGGGACGGTCGAGGCCGCCGCCGCGCTCGGGATCAACGTCTATGAGTTCTACGGCCTCGGTCGCGGGGGCGTGCTCGGCGACGTCGACGTGGCGATGGTGCAAGACGCCTTCCACTTCTTCCACCCGCGCACGATCGACCTGCTCTGGCGCGCGGCGAGGGAGAAGGCCGACCCCGTCGAGGTCGCCCGCGCCCACGTGGCCTCCGCCTACGCCTACGCCGATCGCACCTTCGGCGCCGTGCCCCTCGACCTGCTCGAGTCCACTGCTCGGGGCGCACGGACGGTCCTTGCGGCCGACCCGCTCGGGGTACACCCGCTCGCTGACGGCTACCGGCGCGTGAAGGTGCCCGCGGACCCCGTGCACGACGCCTACCTCGGGGTGATCGCGCTGCGCGAGCTGCGCGGCGCGCTGCACATCGAGGCGGTGGTAGACGCCGGGCTCTCGCCCGCGCAGGCCTGCTACCTCGAGGACGCCGCAATCTTCAAACTGCACGGCTACCGCGACGAAGACGTCCCAGCGATCTCACCCGCGCTCGAGGCGAGTAAGGCGAGCGCTGAGGTGGCGACCGACGCGGCCATGGCTGAGCGCTTCGCCGCGCTTGAGGCCCCCGAGCGCGACGAGCTCGCGCGTGGCGTGGAGGCGATGGCGACCGCGACGGCGAGTCCGGTGTCGCGCTAGCCATGGCGCGGCGCGTTCGGGTCTCGCGCGACCCGCTGCTGACGACGCTCACCGTGGCGGCGATCCTTGAGACGGTCTGGACCGTCTACATCGCCTTCAGCCTGCCGCGCCACTACGTCGCGATCCACTGGAAGATCGCCTGGGTTGGTCTAGACATCGGCGAAGTGGCGACGCTGCTGGCCGCGGCCTGGGCCTCGTGGAAGCGCCGGGCCATCCTCGCGCTCTTCACGAGCTCGGCGGGCACCATGCTGCTGGTGGACGCCTGGTTCGACATCACGACCGCGCGCCGTGGCGACCAGTTCCAGAGCTCACTCACCGCGCTGCTCATCGAGGTTCCATCGGCGATCGCGCTCTACTGGGTCACCCAGCGCACCATCCGCCAGCTCAACCGGTCGCGCATGGACGAAGCCGGGGTGCACTCGGTGCGCCACCTGCCGCTCGACCCAATCGACCCGCGACGCGAGCGACCTCAGCGGTGACGGGCCGGGACCTGCTCGAGGGCTAGGAGGAACTCCTTCACTGCGAGGCCGCCGCCGTAGCCACCGAGGCCGTTGGCCGCGACCACCCGGTGACAGGGCACGATGATCGGCCAGGGGTTCACGTGGTTGGCCTGGCCGACGGCCCGCACGGCGCGAGGTCGGCCGATCGCGCGCGCGACGTCGCCGTAGGTGCGGACCTCGCCGTAGGGGATCGCCGCGAGCGCGTCCCACACCTCGCGCTGGAAGTCGGTCGCGTCGACGTCCTCGAGGACGATGCTGAAGTTCCGGCGATGGTGGGCGAAGTACTCGGCCAGCTGATGGGCCGCCTCGGCGACCGCGCTCGGCGTCGTGCCGCGGGTCGTGCGCGGGTGCTCGCTCGGCATCCAGACCCGCGTGATCGTCCGCTCAGTCCCCTCGACGCCCCAGAGGCCGACGGGGGACTGCACGGTCGCTACGAAGTGTTGCACGTCTCTGGTCTACCAGTACCGTCGAGACATGCTCGTAGAAAGTCTCCACGACGGCGTGCGGATCGTCGCCGACGACCTCGGTAGCGGCGACCCCGTGCTCTTGCTGCACGGCTGGCCCGACACCGCGGCGCTCTGGGACGAGGTCGGTGCCGGACTCGTCGCGCGCGGCGCGCGGGTCATCACGCCCGACCTGCGCGGCTGTGGCCGTTCGGACAAGCCGCGTGAGGTCGAGGCCTACGTCATGGGCAACCTTGTCGCCGACGTGATCGCCCTGCTCGACGAGGTGGGCGTCGAGCGCGCCCACGTGGTCGGCCACGACTGGGGTGCCGCGCTCGCCTGGGCGCTCACGAGCTTCGCGCCCGATCGGGTGCGCTCGCTCGCCGCCCTCGCGGTCGGTCACCCGACGGCCTTTCGCGCGGCCGGGCTCGAACAGCAGATGAAGAGCCTCTACACCCAGCTCTTCATCCGCGAGGGTCTCGGCGAGGCCTTCGTGCGTCAGAACGACTACGAGCTGCTGCGCACGTGGTTCGCCCACCCGCGCGCGTCACGGGTCATCGCCGAGCTCGAACGCGACGACCAGCTGCACTGTCACCTCAACTGGTACCGCGCGAACCTGCCGGCCGACGCCTTCCTC
>JAJZSX010000467.1 GCA_021849435.1 Actinomycetes bacterium
TTCCCGCTTCGTTGTGTTCGACTTCGCAGCAGTCACTGCGCGCTTCGACTTCGTTGGACGTTGATTCATCGTCTGCTTTCCTTTTCTTTACGACCGCGAGTACGAAGGCGCCCACTACCACGGCCAAGACTGGTAACGACACGATGTTGGGGATCCGTGCGACGTATACCCCGACGCCACGCATCCAACCGCCGAGCGCCTTTTGGAATCCGGGTGCGGTATTCGAGTTTCCCGTCATCGCGAGCGCGATGAACAATGCGCCGAAGCCCGCGAAGATGACCACACCCGCCAGTCGCACGACGCCGATTCGCTTGGCGTGAGCGCCGATCCGCAGGGTGATCATCGGGTCCGTGACACGCCGTTTGAGCCGACCGTAGAACAGCGCGATCGGAATCAGCGGCGCCATCATGCCCGTCACGTAGGCGACACCGAGTAGCAGGCCACCCGCAATCGTGCCGCTCGTCGCCGATAGCGCGATTGCGCCGGCGAGCACGGGTGCACAGCAAGCCGTTGACGCACCAGAGAAGACCCCGAGTCCGAAGACCGACCACAGCGACCCGGTGAGTCGCGGTTGGGGTACGTGCATCGGCAACATGGAACTGCGCCACAGCGCCACTGCGACGCCGATCATCATCAGCCCGCCGAGCGTGAAGAGTTGTGGGTGCCAGCGCGACACGTAGGACGCGACGAACGCCGCACCGAGCGTGATCGGCAGCACCACCAGTGAGACGCCCGCCACGTAGATCGCGCTCAGACGGGCCACGCGGAGGCGACGGCCCCCGCCGATGGCGGCCAGGTACGCCGGCAGCATGACACCCGCACAACAGGGCGCGAAGAACGCCACCATTCCCGCCGCGAAGGCTGCCGCCAGGGAACCGCCGAGCAGGATACTCATAGTCCGAGGTCCTGACGCAGTCGCCGCTCGGAAAATCGCCCGTACGCCAGCACCCGGTCGCCCTGCACGAGGACCGGCAGCATCGCGAGTGGCACGCCCCGCGTCGCGAGCGCCTGCGCCACGTCACTCGTCACGTCATACTCACGAATGGGAATGGCGACGCTCGCCAAGACCGCACGCGCGCGGTCACAGAGGTGACAGTCGTGCGTGGTGATCAGCAAGTAGTCCGAGTCGGTCATAGCGATGACGTTAGAAACCACTTATGAAGCACGTATGAAGTTCCGCACGGACGTGAAGAGCCGGACGACGCGACACGACGGACCTCCCGTCGTTGTTCAGCGAGGGCGTCCGCGGCCAGGAATTCGTCGTACCCGTCGGGTCACACCACGTAATTGTGACTTTGGGCCACCGCTAGTCGCGATGTTTCTGGACGAAACTTCACATCGACTTCACACGGCGCAAAGAAACTGTGCGGTATATGTCCCAGAGCCAGTTCAGTAATTCGATCGTCATCATCGACGATGACGTGGCGGTCCAGGAAGTGACGCGCGCGTACTTGGAGCGAGACGGGTACACCGTCTTCGTGGCGGGAACCGGAGCCGACGGTCTCGCCATGGCCCGACGCGTGCACGCGGCCTTGATCGTGCTCGATCTCATGCTCCCCGACACGTCGGGCGAGCAGGTCGCCCGGAACATCCGCTCGCGTTCAGATGTCCCACTGCTGATGCTGACCGCCAAGGCATCCGAGGAAGAACGTCTCAACGGCCTCGCGCTCGGGGCCGATGACTATTTGACGAAGCCATTCAGTCCTCGTGAGTTCGTCGCGCGAGTCCGAGCGATCTTGCGCCGCACCCAGGCGACGGACTTGCCCCTGGTGGACCAGCTCTCGTTCCACGGTGGGGCGCTGCAGATCGACACCACAGCTCGAGAGGTGCGCGTCGACGGAGCGCTCGTGAACCTCACCAGAAACGAATATCGACTACTCGTGACGCTCGCGCAGTACCCCGGCCGGGTCTACAGCCGATTCGAATTGATCAATCGCGTCCAGGGCTACGACTATGAAGGGTACGAGCGGACCATTGACGCGCACGTTAAGAACCTCCGCAAGAAGATCGAGCTCGACTCTCGTCGGCCGCGATTCGTCCAGACCGTCTTCGGCTCCGGCTATCGCTTTGCGAGATCGAAATCTGATTGATGGTGACGCTCGGCATCAGGACGCGACTCACGGTGGCGCTGGTCGCCGTCGCGCTCTTCGCCGTCGCGTTGGCCGCGTTGATCGGCAACCTCGGGCTCACACCGCGCCTCAATCAAGCTGCCCGCGAACGACTCGACGCGTCAAGCATCCACCTGTCGCATATCGCCACTGACGCGTACCTGAACGCCGGTGGGTGGACCACCGACGTACGAAGTGAACTCGGTCACGCGGGTGATCTCGTCGACCTCCGAGTCATGTTGAAGCTCCGAGACGGACGCGTTCTACCAATTGGTCCGCGACCCTTTGGCTCGACTGTCGAGGCGCCCATCGTCGTCAAGGGCGTAGACATCGCCACAATCATCGTCTCCGCGCCCACGGGCAAACTTCTCAGTGCAGCCGACGTGCGACTGGCCGGGTCACTCAACGGGTTGCATCTCGTGGCCGCGGCGATCGCCACGTTGACCGCCCTCGCAACGGCACTCCTGCTCTCCCAGACACTGTCGCGGCCGCTGCGGCGGATCCGAGCGGTCGCGGAACGGCTCAGCCACGGCGAGCTCGACGCCCGGGTCATCGAGGGCGCGGAGCCCGAAATCCGCGACGTCGGTCACGCCCTCAACCAACTGGCCGAGACCCTGCAGCAGGAGGAGCGACTTCGACGAGAGGGGGTCGCCGACCTCGCCCACGAACTGCGAACACCGGTGAATGGACTCTTGAGCAGGATCGAAGCCGCCCAAGACGACGTCTTGCCGCTCGAGCAGAATCTCTCGGCCATGCACCGTGAAGTCATGCGGCTGACGCAATTGCTCAATGACCTCTCACGACTCGCCGACGCGCAACAGCCGGGCATCATCGTGAACAAGTCACTTCTCG
>JAJZSX010000468.1 GCA_021849435.1 Actinomycetes bacterium
AATGGCCCTGATGGAGTTGGCCGACGGAACCGTCAAGTCCGCCGCCGACCTCGAAGGAGCCGAGATAGCCGACGACCAGTCGATCTTCACTAATCTCGACCCGGACTCCGAGTGGTGCGGCAAAACGGGCAAGAGCGGCGAAACCCAGCGCTTCTACGGCAAGCACATCCACGCCCTGGTCGCGGTGCCGTCAGACAAGATTGAAAACGACCCCGCCACACGAGCCCCAATCGTTCGGCGCATTGAGGTCACGCCAGCCGCCACCGCGAACCTCGCCACGGTCACTCTCGGCTTGATTGACAGTCTCAAGACGAAGGTCAAGTCGCTGCTCATCGATCGGCACTACAGCTACAAGGAGTTCCCGACCTGGCAGAGCGAACTCATCAAGCGTGGCATCCGACAGGTTCTAGACCTGCGTTCTAATGACCACGCGTTGCTCAAGCACCCGGAAGCGACCTTCGGCGATGGCTTCGGCCACTGTCCCGCGACCCCCGAGGAACTCTTCGACGAGCTGCGGCCGGGAGTCTTCGCCACCAGAGAGGAGCATTTGGCGTACCAGGCAAAGAATGCCGTGCGCGAGTCGTTCGCGCACGTCGTCATTAACAAGATGGACGCCGACGGTCGGATGAAGTTGCGCTGTCCGGCTCGCGAGTTGAAAGTCGCATGACCTCTCTTTCCGCCGTCAATGCTGGTCGCCGCCGAAATGGGTCTCACGATCGTCAACACTGACCTGCTCGACCTCGAGCCGGGCCAAGAACCACCGAGGTGCTGCACCCAGGACAGCTTTCGAATCACGCTGCCCGAGTCAGTGGCGAAGCTCAACCAGTTGCACTACTGGGGCTCGTCAGAGTGGTATCGCGTGTACGGTCGTCGCACGTACGTCGAAGGTGCGTTCGGCAACATGAAGAACCCCCGGACCGAAAACCTTCGTCGAGGGGTCATCCAGAAGAATGGTCTCGTCTGGGCCCAGCTGGTCGTGACGTTGGTGGCCGTGTCCTACAACGTGCGCATGATTCGCTCCCGGCACGATCGTCTGGCACATGATCCAATTGACCACCCGTTGCTCTCATCCGACGAGGAGACGGTGACGCACCTGTCGCTCTCGGCGGATGAAGAGGCGTGGATCTACGAACGGATTATGGGCGGGCTTGAAGTCCCGATCGAGCCCAAGAAGTTCCGCCCGTTGCCGGTGACGTCGCTCCAACGAGGTCACCGAGAGCGTCAGGCGCTCTCACTCACGTCAGACTGAAAGAGAAGAGGTCAAACTCGAGGGCGGCCAAAGGGCCGCCCTCGAGTTTGCTTCGACATCGCGCCACTGCGGGGTTTTCATTCCGCTTGCTGACCACCGTGTCTGCACTCGACCGATCTCTTCGACACCGACACTCCGGTACCCGGTACCCGGGAGTTCGCCGTACGTCGTGCAGACCACCGCCGCAAGCCTCCGGATCTTGTCGTAGAACGCTTCAGCGGTGTTGATGATGCATGCCTTCGTGGCTACGCCCCTTTCGTTGCCATTCCCCCTCGGGTGGCGCTGCCACGACACCACGTCAGTAACGGCGAGAGTTTGGCGCTGGTGACGAGGTACTCATTTCGTGGTGAGCAAAGGCGAGACGCCTGGATTTGCCACGAGATTTCGCCGCCCCGTCAGCTACGTGACGCCTTTATTTGCAAGCCTTTTCGTAATTATGGGAATCCCCCACCAGGCGAGGATCACGGATCCGCGAACCGCAGACCGCGGTGAGTATGCCGTATTCCTCGGATTCTGGTGGGTCAGTCGCGGCAGAGTTAGGTCGGCCCCCGCGGCCGTCCGAAGAACCGCTGCTCCAGGGCGCTGAGTACGTCACCCTGTACTCATCCCAGAACTGGATTGCTGGTCGCGTTGAGTTGACGCCAGAGCAGGCAGCGGCCCTTGACTTCGCAGCGCGTAGCGCTGAACCGGTCGGAGAGCCACTGCGACAACGATGGGTCGGGGTTGTGGTGAGGACCTCCCAGGGACGCTACGGCGTGCGCCGCGGTTTTGTCTGGGTGGACGACGACAGCCCCCGCGATGCTCGAAGTGTGCTCGAAGTACTACGGCGCGTCATCCCTCGTGCTCCATGCTGAGGTGGGACGGCACGTCTACGCCCCACTCGTCGGCGACTCCTTCGAGCCACTCAAGTACCACTGGTAACCTCGCCACATCGAACCCGGTACCATCATGTTTTGACTCTGACGAGTCCTGCGTGACCAGACGAAAGTCAGTTCACGACGGTGATCGGACCGTAGCTAATCGAGGCTAACGATGTGCCGCCGTTCAGGGCCGAAGCCTCCAGCAACGCGCCAGTCGTCGGATCGATGACGAGCGCCAAGGTCTCAGTCGAGGAGAGGGGCACGCTGAGCGCCGTACCCGTGGCCCCGAGCGGTGTGGTCACGGTGCCGATCAGACTCGTCCCCGGCAGTCCGGCCGCTACCTGGTAGAGCGCCGAGCCGAGCTTGGCCGAGGCGTCGGGCAGTTGTAGGAGTTGGGCGATGACTTGGACCTGCTGAACCGGGCTGCAACTACTACCTGACGAGCTCGCACCGACGGGACAGCTCTGTGGAGTGGAGGACACGGTCCCGTCCGGGGCGATCTCGCCGGCGGCGAGCATCGCCGCGAGCGTGCTCGGGTCTGAAGGCAGTGCGTTCACTCGCGCGACATCCTCAGTGATCGAGGTCACGCTCGATCCCAGGTTGAATCCGAAGCCTGACCAGCCCACCACGGTGGTTGAAAAGCCTCCGTACGGGCCCGGGTTTGCGTTCGCCGGATTGGCGTTGAGCGTGTTGTCGCTACCGCCCAGCGCGCAGGGGATGAAGGGTCGACCCAGTGACTCCCAGCGAGCCAGCTCGGCTGCCGAGGCGAACCCACCGTTCAGGGCGACGGGCGACGGGGTGATGGTGACGTGCGTCGCGCCGCTTGAACTCGTCCAACTTTCGACCGT
>JAJZSX010000018.1 GCA_021849435.1 Actinomycetes bacterium
GTCTCGAACGCTCGGCCGAACTACTCGCTGAGAGCGGCGTGGCCGGCGTGATCGTGCCAGACCTCGCGATCGAGGAGTCGACGCCCTGGCGCGACGTCGCCACCGCCGCCGATGTCGCGACGGTCCTCATGGTCGCGCCGTCGAGCCCCGCCGAGCGCGTGCAGCGGATCGGGGAACTGTCCCAGGGCTTCGTCTACGCGGCCGCACGGATGGCGGTGACGGGTCGGGCGGCGGACGTCGGGGACGCGAGTCGGGTCGTGAAGGCGGTCCGTGCCACTTGTGACACACCGACGTACGTCGGCATCGGCATCACGACCGCGGACCACGCGCGCGAGGCGGCCACCCTCAGCGACGGGGTCATCGTCGGTTCGGCCCTGGTGCAGCGAATCCTTGACGGCGCGTCGCCGCAGGAACTCGAGGGTGCAATTTCGACGTTCCGACTCGCGTTGGACCAGGCGACGCTAGAGGCCTGAGACTTTCTTGTCAATGGGACTAAAGTCCCTAGAGATTCATCATGACCAGGTTAAACAATTGTGAAGTTATTCACGTATTGGCGCCCCGATAAGCCACGCCGCGCGTTTGCGCTGGTGTTTAATCGGATGTGAACCCTCAATCCTGAGGGTTCGCTGTGAACTCAAAATTGGGGGTATTTCAATGGCAGACGAACACAAGGTAGCTGATACGGGTCCGTTGGGTCTCGCAGCGTTCGCGATGACGACATTCTGTCTCAGCAGCGCGAACGCCAACCTGTGGCACGGGGCGGGAGTGGCAGCTGCGCTCTCGCTGGCGTTGGTATACGGCGGATTCGCTCAGATACTTGCTGGTATGTGGGAGTTCATGCGGAAGAACACCTTCGGTGCGCTTGCCTTCACGTCATACGGTGCGTTCTGGATTTCGCTGTATGCCCTTGTCAATTTCCAAAAGGCCTTCCCGGGGCCGTCCGTGGGGGTCTTCCTCCTCGCGTGGACCATCTTCACCGCGTACATGCTGATCGCGTCGATGAAGACCAACACGATTCTGTTCTTGGTCTTCCTCGTGCTGACAGCCACGTTCGTGTTCCTGACAATCGGGAACTGGGGTGGTGGGCACACGGGCATGGTTCGCATCGGAGGCTGGCTCGGAATTATCACCGCGCTGCTCGCCTGGTACGCCTCGGCGGCCGGCGTCATTAACGACACGTTCAAGAAGGTGGTTCTTCCGGTCGGCCCGCGCGGCTAAGGTACGAGTCACTGGTGGCTTGCCACCGGACCCAACCGCCAACAGCGCCCGACCACTTTGGTTCGGGCGCTGTTGGCATTTTGGTCGCAATTGCGGGATTGCCGTTTCCACTCTTCGATGATGTGTTGAGGTGGTGGTATTTCTACGGAGATCTCGAGAGTCACCTTGTCGAACGTCAGACGGAGGTTCCGTGGGTGACGTCCTTCGTTGCGCGGCACGCTGATAAACATCGCGATGCTGGTGGCTGATAATGGTCGACGGTAGGAGAGCGCGGTGTATCACTGCTCTGCGGCGTTGAAGAAAGTCGGCTGAAGCCATTAAACCTGAATCCACGTTCGTCCAGTTATCGGGGCTATGAAGTACTTGTGGGCATTGCGGCCCTAACAACATGAGTTGTAGGTTGTGCTAGGAACGGCACAGTTGGCTTTGTGGCTGTTGTTTCTCGATGATCGAGAGATTTCAGACAACGGGTAGTTATGAGGTGCGGGGGGTGTGACGGAGTATTCGGTCACACACGATAGGGGGAAAGATGTCGCCAAAGGAAGAAACAGCAGATCTCGAGTCGAGCGCGGCAACCGAGGCCCAGATAGCAGTGCACTGGCGTGAGGAGGGCTACTACTCACCGCCGGCAAAATTCATCGGTCAGGCGAACGCATCCGACCCTGCCATATTCGATCGGTTCAGTGAGAGTAACTTCCCGGAGTGCTTCAACGAGTATGCGGATCTACTCACATGGGACCGGTATTGGCACACCACTTTAGATACCAGTGATGCTCCGTTTTGGAAGTGGTTCGTTGGCGGAAAGTTGAATGCGTCATACAACTGTGTCGATCGCCATCTCGCGAAAGACCGCAACAAGGCCGCGATTATCTGGGTCCCCGAGCCTGAAGACGCCGACACTCAGGTGATCACGTACCAAGAGCTCTATGCGCGCGTCAACGAGTTTGCGGCGCTTCTTAGTGATTTTACGGATTTACGTACGGGCGATGTTGCGACTTTTCACATGCCTATGGTGCCGGAGCTTCCAGTCGCCATGCTTGCATGCGCCCGATTGGGCATAATCCATTCGCAAGTTTTCGGTGGTTTCTCTGGTGCCGCGTGCGGCGGTCGCATCGCGGACTCGAAGAGTCGCGTTCTCATCACTATGGACGGCTACTACCGCAACGGCGAACTTGTCGATCACAAGGTGAAGGCCGACGAGGCCGTTGCGCGTGCGAAAGAAGAGGGTGTTGAAGTAGAGAAGGTTCTCGTGTTTCGCCGGCACCCAGGTCAGTACGCTTCAAACAGTCCAATGGTGCCCGGACGCGACTACTTCGTCGATGAGTTGATGGCTGACTACCGCGGTAAAATTGTTGAACCGGTGTCGATGCCGTCGGAAGCTCCGCTTTTTATCATGTACTCGAGTGGAACGACTGGCCGACCTAAGGGATGCCAACACAGCACCGGCGGCTACTTGGCGTATGTGACTGGAACGTCAAAGTACTACCAGGACATTCATCCCGAAGATACGTATTGGTGCGCCGCCGATATCGGATGGATTACAGGGCATTCCTACATTGTTTACGGCCCACTTTCTCTTGGGACAACAAGTGTGATGTATGAAGGTCTGCCTACGTACCCCGACGCTGGACGTCCTTGGCGCATCGCTGAGCGTCTTGGTGTCACGACCTTTCACACTGCACCCACCACTATTCGGATGTTGCGCAAACTGGGGCCCGACGAGCCAGCGAAATACAACTACCACTTCAAGCACATGACCACTGTGGGCGAGCCCATCGAACCTGACGTGTGGCGCTGGTACTACAACGTGGTTGGCAAGGGAGAAGCGGTAATCGTTGACACGTGGTGGCAAACCGAGAACGGGGGCTTCCTTGGCAGCACTCTTCCCGCCCTGCATCCAATGAAGCCAGGAAGTTGCGGTCCGGCAGTGCTAGGTATCTTCCCCGACATCCTCGATGAGGACGGCAATAAGGTTCAAGCCGGTAGTGGACTTGCAGGAAATATCTGTATCCGTAATCCCTGGCCAGGAATCTTCCAAACAATTTGGGGCGATCCAGATCGTTTCGTAAAGACCTACTACGAGAAGTACAACAAGAACCCCGCAAGCAAAGATTGGCGTGACTGGCCATATTTTGCCAACGATGGTGCGATGCAGGCTAGTGACGGTTACTACCGAATTCTTGGGCGCGTAGATGACGTGATTAACGTAGCTGGGCACCGGCTTGGTACCAAGGAACTGGAATCCGCTTGTCTCATGGTCGACGAGGTGGCAGAGGCCGCGGCCGTTCCAGTTGTTGACCCAGTACGCGGACATGCCGTCGAGATGTACATCTCATTGAAGCCAGGGATCGAAGCTTCGAAGATGATTCAGGAGAGGGTATCCCAGGTGATTGAGTCTGAGATTGGAAAGATAGCGCGACCGAAGAATGTTTGGATCGTGTCGGACATGCCTAAGACTCGCTCCGGGAAAATTATGCGACGAGTCATTGCGGGCATCTCCAACTTTACGGATGTTGGTGACATCACTACGTTGGCGAATCCCGACGTGGTGAATGATATTCGCCACTTCGTACAAAGCGAGAAAGTGGCGCGCGGCGACGAGCCGCGGGAACTGACCGAAGAGGAATTGAAGGTCGTGAAGTCATTCGGACAGGCGGAATGATCACCACGCAGAGGGTATTCCGTCGGCTACGCGAGACAGCGACTTGGTCATTGTGAAAGAGTTTGGTGGGTGGTGCGAGTGAGTTACGCTCAGTGTGATTTGCGTTCCACGCCAAACGAATTAGGTACGTTGTAGATACTGTATTTGGAAAGTTTGCATAAAACCACTATTAGGGAGAACTATGTCTGAATCAAAGTTGGAAGCTTGGCTCGACGAGAAGCGTGTCTTTCCGCCTAGCGAGTCCATTATCGCCAACGCCAACGCCAAGCCTTCCATTTACGATGAAGCCAAAGCCGATCCCGAGGCGTGGTGGCGTAAGCAAGCCGAACGACTGGTGTGGGACAAGAAGCCCACGTCGACACTCGAATGGGACCTGCCCGAAGCCAAGTGGTTCAGCGACGGCACACTCAACGCCAGCGTGAACTGCGTCGACCGGCACGTCGCCGAGGGCCGCGGTGACAAGGTCGCCTACTACTGGGTGGCCGACGCCGATGGTGAATCGCGCACCATCACCTACGGTGAGTTGCAGACGTTGGTGGCCAAGACCGCCAACGCGCTCATCGAGCTCGGCGTGAAGAAGGGTGACCGGGTCGCCATCTACATGCCCATGATCCCCGAGGCGGTGATCGCCATGCTCGCCGTGGTGCGTCTCGGCGCCGCGCACTCGGTGGTCTTCGGCGGCTTCTCGGCCGATGCGCTCTCGAGTCGCATCTTGGACTCGGACTGTCGTTTCGTGATCACCGCCGACGGGGCCTTCCGCCGTGGTGCACCGAGCCCGCTGAAGAGCGCGGTCGATGAAGCTCTGCAGAGCTGCCCTGACGTGAAGACCGTGCTCGTCGTACGCCGAACCGGCGGCGACGTCCACTGGGTGGAGGGGCGCGACTACTGGTGGCACGACGTCGTGGACCGACAGAGCGACCAGCACACGCCCGAGTTCTTCCCGGCCGAGCAAACGCTGTTCTTGATGTACACGTCGGGCACGACCGCTAAGCCCAAGGGGATCTTCCACACGACCGCTGGCTACCTCACCCAGTGCGCGGCCACCTACCACTACATCTTCGACGTGAAACCCGAGACTGACGTGCTCTGGACCGCCGCGGATATCGGCTGGATCACCGGACACAGCTACATCGTCTACGGACCGCTGGTGCTCGGTGCGACCCAGATCATGTACGAGGGCCTGCCCGACTCGGGCGGGCGCGACCGTTGGTGGCGCATCGTGGAGCAGTTCAAGGCGACGGTGCTCTACACCGCACCCACGACGATCCGCACCCTCATGAAGTGGGGCGACGAGTTGCCCAAGGGTCACGACCTGAGCAGCCTCCGGCTCCTCGGGACGGTCGGTGAGCCGATCAACCCGGAGGCGTGGATGTGGTACCGCGAGAACGTGGGCGGGAACAACTGCCCGATCGTGGACACCTGGTGGCAGACCGAGACGGGGGCGATCATGATCACGCCGTTGCCGGGTATCACCGCGACCAAGCCCGGTGCGGCGATGACGCCGTTCCCCGGTATCAGTGCTGACGTCGTGGACAACGAGGGTACCTCGGTAGGTAACGGTGAAGGCGGCTATCTCGTCATCACTGCGCCGTGGCCGTCAATGACCCGTGGCATCTACGGGGACCCCGCTCGGTTCAAGTCGACGTACTGGGACCGGTTTCCCGGGATGTACTTCGCGGGTGACGGTGCCAAGCGCGACGAGGACGGCGACCTGTGGTTGCTCGGACGCATCGACGACGTGATGAACATTTCGGGCCACCGCCTCTCGACGACCGAGGTCGAGCACGCCCTCGTCGGTCACCCAGCGGTGGCCGAGGCGGCAGTCGTCGGCGCCACTGACGACACGACCGGTCAGGCCATCGTGGCCTTCGTGACCCTGCGGCTCTCCGCCGAAGACGCCACGAAGGACCAGTCGCACCTCGTCGAGGAGTTGCGCCAGCACGTGGCTCGGGTCATCAGCCCGATTGCCAAGCCCCGTCAGATCATCCTGACGCCCGACCTGCCCAAGACCCGGTCGGGCAAGATCATGCGCCGCCTGTTGCGTGACGTCGCCGAGAATCGTTCCTTGGGTGATGTCACGACGCTGATGGACCCGACCGTGGTCAACATGATCTCGGGCCTGATGCAGAACGACGGCACGAGCGAGGACTAAACGGCATTGCAGTGACGATGCCCCGGGGGAGGTCCCCGGGGCATCGTTGTTACGAGTCGAAGCCGATGCCGAAAAGGTCCATCATCTTCAGCCAGAGGTTGCGCCTGCCCTCGTGCTCGTCAGCGTGCTTCAGCGACGCCTGGGTGAGCCGGATGAACAACCACTTGAACGGTTCGGGTGGGAAGGGGAGTGGCTTCTTTCGCACCATGGTGAGCCGGGTGCGCTCGGTGTCGAGCCCGTCGAGCAGGTCGAGCATGGTCGCCGCGCCGAAGCGTGTCGACCCGACGCCCAGACCGGTGAAGCCGAGCACGTAAGCGACCTTCTCATCCATCGCGGTACCCCAGAAGGGGGAGAACCGGGTGCAGGTGTCGATGGCGCCGCCCCAGGCGTGAGTGAATTTGACGTCGGACAGTTGGGGGAACGTCTCGAGGAAGTGGCTAGCCAGCGTCGCGTAGGTCTCGGCGTTGAACTCGTATTCGCGACGGACTCGACCTCGGAAGTTGTAGATGGCGTCGTAACCACCCCACACGATCGATCGATCGTTGGTCAACCGGTAGTAATGGAACTGGTTGCCCGCGTCGGCCACCCCTTCTCGACCGGTCCACCCGATCGAGGCCATCTGGTCGTCGCTCAGCGGTTCGGTGACCAACTGGTAGTCATAGACGGGCACAACGTACTTGCGAACGGTGCGAAGCAGCGACGGGAAGACATTCGTCGCCAGGGCAACCCGTGCCGCGGTCACGGCACCGTAGGGGGTATGAACGCGAACGGCGTCGTCCACGTCCTCGAGCCACTCCACGCGCGAGTTCTCATAGATCGTCACTCCGAGGGACTCACACGCGCGTTCGAGCCCCCAGACGAGTCGAGCCGGGTCCACCAGTGCCGTGCCGTCGGGGTCGAAGATGGCGCCCTCGTAAATCGGCGAATTCACTCGAGCGCGCACCTCGTCGCGAGACAGCACGAGCACGTGATCGCCCATCTCGTTGCGCAGACGAGCCTCTTCGACCATGTCAGCCATCTGCCACGGGGCGAGTGCCACGCGCAGTTCGCCCGTGCGTTCGAAGTCGCACTCGATGCCATAGCGCTCGATGGTCGCCTCAATCGCGTCGAGGTTCTCACGTCCGAGCCGTTCGATGACCGGCATCTCATCGGCGAAGCGACGCATCCCGTTGTTGAAGCCGTGGGTCAGCGAGGCCGAACAGAAGCCCCCATTGCGCCCCGATGCACCGGCGCCGGTCTCGTACTGCTCGACGACAACGACGTTCCGCTCGGGGTCGCGCTCCTTGGCGAGCAGCGCGGTCCACAGACCGGTGTAGCCACCACCCACGACGCATAGATCTGCGCCGACCTCACCGATGAGGGCCGAATGCGACGCGGGCTCGAGTGGATCCGAGTCGAGCCACCAGAGCTCCGGTTGCACGTCGGCGAGATGACGAAGGACGGAAGGACTCTTCTTGTCCATGACGTTTCCAACCTACGGTTGGAATCACCCTCTCTGAGAACTACCTCTTTCGCCCAGTGTCCAGACGAACGCCAGTGTCCAAACCAGCCTCTACCAGGAGAGTCTACCAAGCCGAGGTAGTCGAGGACCTACCCGTGGCGTACCGTTCGCGCCCGATCAAGCTGGGGCGGCCACTCGATGACCTCGCCCAAGCTCTCGGCCGCATTAAGCGCCCACCGCGGATTGCGCAGGTAGGCCCGCGCCAACATGACCGCATCGGCGCGACTCTCGGCAATGATCGCTTCGGCCTGCGCCGGTTCGGTGATGAGGCCCACCGCGCTCGTCGCAACGTCGGCCTCGCGGCGCACCGCTTCGGCGAAGGGCACCTGGTACCCCGGACCGACAGGGATGTGCGCGCCGGCCACGTTACCGCCCGAGGAGACGTCGACGAGATCGACTCCGGCCGTGCGCAGGAGTCGTGCGAGCGCGATCGTCTGGTCGAGGTCCCAACCCCCTTCGGTCCAGTCGGTCGCCGAGACGCGCACGAACAGCGGTGCACCGTCCAGACGTCCCCGTACGGCCTCGACCACCTCGAGGAGGAACCGGGCCCGATTCTCAAAAGTGCCACCGTATTGGTCCTCGCGGTGGTTGGACAGTGGCGAGAGGAACTGGTGAAGCAGGTAGCCGTGCGCGGCGTGGATCTCGACGAGGTCGAACCCGGCCGCGCGGGCCCGACTGGCGCCGTCAGCGAAGTCCTCCACGAGACCCTCGATCTCAGCGACCTCGAGGGCCCGGGGTTCGGGGTAACCCGCGAAGGCGATCGCACTCGGCGCCACCGTCTGCCATCCACCCTCCTCGAGACTCGCGTGGGCGTGGTCGGCCCACGGGGCCAAGGTCGAACCCTTGCGTCCGGCGTGCGCGAGTTGGATGCCGATCATCGCGCCGTGTTCGTGGGCGAAGTCCACCACGGGGCGCCACGCCGCGACCTGTTCGTCGTTCCACAGGCCAGGACAGCTGAGCGAGATCCGACCAGCCGGCTCGACCGCGGTCGCCTCCGCCATGATCAGCCCTGCTCCGCCGGTGGCGAAGACGCCGAGGTGGACGCGGTGCCAGTCGCCGACCACACCGTCCTTCGCCGAGTACTGACACATGGCGCTCACCCACGCGCGATTCTTCACGGTGCACTGACCGATCGTGATCGGAGAGAAGAGATGAGACACGTGACGTCCTTCATTCGAGGTGAGCCTCAAATCTACCGGTCGACTCGGCCGGATTTTGCACCACGTGGCCCTCGGTAAACTGGTTCGAACGAATTTGACCGGTAAGGAGACTCGTGCGTATAGCGAACGTTGATGGCCGTGCAGTGATCGTCCTCGATGAGGGGTTCGTAGACATTGCGGCAGTATCCAACGGGCGTTTCGCAGCCTCGACGCGTGAAGTACTCGGACAGCTCGAGGATCTGCAGTCGTGGTTCGCGCTGGAGTCGCCCACAGTCACCGAAGCGATCGCCGCGGACCAGCTCGAGCGAAGTGGACGACTCGGACCCGTGGTGGATACCCCGAGTCAGATCTTCGCCGTCGGACTCAACTACCGCACCCACGCCGCAGAAATGGGCCTCACACCACCGTCACAGCCGATGATCTTCGCGAAGTTCGCGTCGTGCTTGGCGGGCGCGAACGCGACGTTCCCCATCGTCTCACCTCGAACCGACTGGGAGGCCGAACTCGTTCTCGTCGTCGGGCGCGGCGGACGTGACATCGCGGTGGGCGATGCGCTGGGTTCGCTCGCCGGCTACTGCGTGGGCCAAGACGTGAGCGACCGCGACCTGCAGATGTCGGGTTCACCGGCGCAGTTCAGCTTGGGCAAGTCACATCGGAACTTCGCGCCCGTTGGTCCGTGGATCACCACGCGCGACGAGGTACCCGACCCAAACGACCTCGAGATCGAATGCCGCGTGAACGGGGTGACGTTCCAGGACTCGACGACCCACGACATGGTCTTCCACGTTCCCGAGATCGTCTCGTACGTCTCGACCGTCTGCGAACTGCGCCCCGGCGACCTCATCTTCACCGGTAGTCCACACGGGGTCGGCCAGGGTCAGAAGCCGCCCGTCTTCCTGCGCTCCGGTGACGACGTGGTGACAACGATCGCCGGCCTCGGCACGCTTCGCAACCACGCCGAGTAGGTCGCTCCACTCGTGCTGACCGCCGAGTCTGGCGCCAACACGATACGACCACGGCGCCTTCAGTTCACACGGGTCGTGGACCCCGTCTGCACCGCATCGGCGCTCGAAAACTGGTCTCGAAGGGCATTACGGATGTGACAACCTGGTGGCGTGTTCGCAGTTCCCTCTAGCCCATAAGTGCCACCAAGTTCTAGTACTTGGTTAGAGGCACTCCACACGATAGTGGTGGGGGAGTCCACAAGAACAGATTGCTGTTCTGGGCGAAATGACGTCGCGTGCGAGTTCATGTCGGGCCTCCCACGCCACATGATTGCGACTTTGGTTCAATCCGGACTGGCGCGACCAACAACGCTTCTTTCGAGGAACTCAACGATCTTCTCCTATTCGCGTGGTGTAACAGGGTTCGCGTGAAGACGCGTCGGTGTTCGTCCAGGCCTTCAAGTTGCACTGCGCCAGCACATCCTGAAGCGACGCTCGCTAGGGCTTCACCATGCGAGTCGTCGACGACGTGTGAGGTCCGCACCTACTTGGGACGACCGCGACAGGAGCACCATCGGTGCCACGCTCGCTCGGTTTCGCGTAGTTCGCTCCGGTAGCGCGTTGGCTACGAACTCGCACGACAAAACTCTTGTGGCCGTGTGTCGAATTCACCTGTATCCTTCGTTCAAGGACGTCCGGACCCCGCTTCCCACGAACCTGACATTGTGTCGGGAGATTAGTCGAGGGAATGCCGTGGGTGTTCAAGGATGCGTGATCGTTGCTATCGCGACGCCGGCTGGCGTAGGAGTGCACGACGGTATGTTGCACGTCGAGTTCAGCGATTCCCATCGCCGTTGTGGCGCGTGGGGACCTGCGTCGCCACTCTCGACGTTTACGCATGACGGAGGTCAGCCACCTCCAACAAGGTTCGTGCCGCGTGGAGCAAGGTCTGACACACGACGACGAGCCGCCAGAGCGTGCGGATCATGAAAAGAGAAAAAAGCCTGAGCAACCTCGCTCAGTGCTCATTCGTTGGGCGGGAAGCGAATGGTCCAGCGTTCAACGTCCCGTTTCCGAGTCGATTGGCGACGACGTAACAACACTCGCGCAGAGAAAGGAGAAATGAACACGTACATCGGAGGCGGACCGTCCCTCTCGCAAACTAACCGCGAGTTTCGAACTCTAGCAATTGCCCCTGCCAACGACGTCACTTGGGTTGGTCAGCGACAAGACACGGTCCGCCTCCGATGTAGGTGTTCAATTCGCCGCGTCAGTGGGCCTTGGCGCACCGACTTCGACCGGTGATGATACGTGCATGACGACGTTCGGTGCTGGGCGCGTCACACCTGCAAAGATGTTTTTCGCTCCCAAACGGCCCCCTGAGCGGGGACGTCGTGCGCTGTACCGACCAGCGTCTTCCTGATCGCGTGAAGACGATCGCGATGATTGCGCACCGCAAGAAGTCAATTGAGTTTGGCTCGGTGAATCGTGACCCGCCTTGGCGGAACTGGGCTACGACGGTGCCGTCTAGTTCGAAGCGTCGAAGAGCCGCGACATCGCGCCCTATGCCCGTAAGGTCATGATGTAGGGCGCCACGCCCTAATGCAGCGTGGGATGTGACAATTCGGCGCAGTGCTGCATCAACTCGGTCGCGGGCAGCCATGTTGTGCTCGCCCTGCTCCCGGCCGCTACCGCCAAGCCGCTGGCTAACAACTTGCGGATCCCCCCAACATCGAAGGTGCGGTCGACGTAGGACCCAACGGTGCGTGGCATCCGTGCCAGCGCGGGTGATTTCACTTACCCTAGTGCCGAGAGGCCGGCTCGTCGAGGTCCGCTCCCGAAAGTTCGCTTTCGACGATCATGCGAGAAACTTCGGTCAGTCTGAGGTTGTGGTTGCGCGCGTGAGTCCTCATACGAACGAAGGCCTGGTCCATGTCACTCGAGGTCGCCTGGCTCACCATCCCCTTGGCCTGTTCGATGATAATCCGACTGTTGAGGGCAAAACTTAACTGATCGTTGAGTACTTTCGCGTCCAGCGACGAGCGGTACTGGAGGATCGCTATGGTCGCCACGTCGGCGAGGCCCTGGGCCAAGGTGACGTCGGTCTCGTTCAAAGGCCCCCCGCTCGAGCGAAAGAGGTTGAGCGCACCGATGGTCTGGCCACGCAAACGCATCGGGAACGAATGCGCAGAGTTGAAACCGTACTCGACGGCGCGCGGCGCGAAGATGGGCCAACGGTCGTATGAGTCTCTGAGTTGCTGATCGATGACTGGCGCCCCTGACTTGTAGGTGTCGACACAGGGGCCCTCGGCGGCCTGTAGTTGGAGTAGTTCGAGTACTCGCATCGACTCACTAGATGAGGCGACGTACTGCAACTCGCCACGCGGCGTCGCGAGTAGTACGCCGACGGCGTCTGCGTCGAGGACGTTCACGCACCGATGGCTCAGCACGGTGAGCACATCGATGAGGTCGAATTCGTCCACCAGATTATCGGCAAGCTCGACGATGGTGGAAATGAGAAATGTCTCTCGCGTCATCTGTCCCATCCTTCCTTACACCTGTCCCTAATCGTCCGGGCTACGGAACGTTCGGATGATCGTACTCGGGTGGTCATGCGTCACTGCTGTCAGCTTGGCGTCACAAGGCGTCCTAATGGTAGAGATGCACGTCACGTTTTACCACCTCGGCAACGCCCTGAGGTCCTCGCGTTCATCGAGAACCGCAAGAAGACAGCCCCCGGGCTCCGCGCAAGAATCGCCTCAACCGCTACGACGACCTTCCACCCTTCAACACAACGAGTCCACCGGACCGCTAGTTGACACCTCTTCTTATCTTCACCCGCTGGAGAGATTTTCGCACGTCCCAGACGAAGTCGAGAAGGGGAGTGGCCGGCAATTTAGGGCCAGCCAAGTGTGGTGATTGGATCCGCGGCTCTCAATCTGGTGTTGAAAGCACCGATTCGACCGATCGGCATCAATCGCGAGCAGAACTGCGAACACTTTTGAATCGACGTGCGAACACGTCTTGGTCGGGCTGGGGAGATTTGAACTCCCGATCTCTCGGCCCCCAGCCGAGCGCTCTAGACCAAACTAAGCCACAGCCCGTGAGCGTTCCATGATAGCCGGTCGCCTCTAAGCCGACTGGCGGTGCGCCCCGTGTGGTTGGTCGGGATTGGTGAGCCACGCCCGCGCCTCGAAGAGGAACGCGACGGTCTCACCGGTGGCCTTGGCCCGTAGCGCCTCGAGGATCCGCTCATCTAGCGCGTTGAGTAACTCGGTGTTTGACATCTCGCTCCTATCCACCGGCGACCGCCGTCACTATCTCGACGATTGCACCGTCTTCGATTGTCGTCGATTCCCACCGGCTCTTGCTGACCACCTCGCCGTCGATTGCCACCGCGACGCCGCGGCCGTTGATGTCTAGGGAGTCTAAGACGACTCGCACCGATCGTCCGGCGAGGTCGTGATCGGCGCCGTTCACGGAGATCACGATGGTTTGATCGCGCTCAGGGCGTCCAAGGCCGCGAGTGGGGCGAGGGTAACTCCGTGGCGATAGTGCCCCGACGACCACGACCAACCCCGTTCCTCCAGCGCGACGAAGAACGGCCGGAGGTCCGTCGTAGCCGGACGCAGTCCATTGCGAATCTCGAGCAGGGGAGCGGCCTCCAACTCCGGCACGATATCGAGCCCATCGCGAAGCAGGCGCTGGAGTTCACCGACCTCGACCAAAGGCTGGGACTTCTCCTCGGCCGTCGCGCCGAGCACGCAGTAGCCACCCGGTCGGCTGACCATGTAGAAGGCGCGCCCTCGCACGTAGGCCCGCACGGCGGGCAGTGCACTACGGTCAAGACTCCGTACCCGAACCGTCACGCCACGCACTGGGCGTACCGTTGGCGACTTGGGCACCGTCAGTCCGTCGGGCAGTCCGTTCGCACCCGTCGTGACAACGCCGTAGTCCGCGAGCGTGCGCCCCGATTCGGTCTCGACTTCGACGCCGTCGTCGCTAGTGCTCGCGAGACGCACCCGTTCACGCACGAGCCGTACGCCGAGGGCTTCGTTCGCTTCCATCAGGCACGAGACCGCCTCGTCGGGGTCGAGCCACCCGTCATCGGCCATCACCAGGCCCTCGCTGATCCGCGAAGTGAGGCCCTCGAAGAGCTCGGGCTCGGCATCGCGTGAAACGGCGCGCATCGGCGCGCCGAACTCCGTGGCCACGGTGCGGAACTGGTCGATCAGGCGACGATCGCTGGCGTCCCAGCCGACGATCAGCGTGCCGGTCTGCACGATGGCGACGTGTCGACCGGTGACTGCCTCGATCTCGGCGGCCATCTCGCGCCAGGCGTCCATGGCACCGCGTTGGAAGCGGTAGTTCGCCTCCTCGCCGGGCGCGATCTCGGCGGTCGGCGCGATCATGCCGGCGGCGGCGTAGGTCGCCCCCGAGGCCGGCTCGGGATCGAAGAGAGTGACCGCGTGACCGCGTCGCGCCAGTCGGAAAGCCGTGGCGAGGCCGATGATCCCGGCGCCGACAACCACTACGGAAGGGTGTTCGTGTGTCACCCCTTCAGCGTAGGTCGCGGCCACGGGTTCGTTCTTCGGTATAGTGGCCTCGGGTCAGCGCTGCCCCGTTAGGTGACGCTATGACAAGAACCCTCTACGACCCCTCTTTCGAGCATGACGCGTGTGGCGTCGGGATGATCGCGGACCTGACACGCCGTCCGAGCCACCAGACTGTTTCCGACGCACTGACGATCCTCGAGAATCTCGAACACCGCGGGGCCACCGGTGCCGACCCCGATTCGGGCGACGGTGCGGGAGTCCTCCTGCAGATCCCCGACGCGGCGATCCGGACGTGGTTCGGCGACGCGGTGCCGCCCATCGGCGAGTACGGCGTCGCCCACTGGATGATCGACCGTACGCGCCACGTCGAGAGGGTCCGCGACGACATCACCGACGCCGCGACGCGCGTGGGCCTGACCAGTCTCGGCTGGCGCGAGGTCCCGGTCAACTCGTCGATCCTCGGCGCGACCTCGGCGGCGAGCGAGCCGAGCTTTGTCATACAGCTGTTTCGAGGCGTCGAGGCGATGTCGACGCGCGAACTCGAGGACGCGTTGTTCTGCCTACGCCGATTCGTCGAACACGGGGGTGGCGTGTACGGCGCCTCGTGCTCGGCGAACGTGTTGATCTACAAGGGCATGTTGAGTGCTCCCCAGCTTCGCCGGTACTTCCTGGACCTCACGGACCCGAATCTGCAGTCGGCGGTCGCCGTTGTGCACAGCCGTTTCTCGACGAATACCTTGCCGCGCTGGGAGCTCGCCCAACCATTCCGCTACATCGCCCACAACGGCGAGATAAACACCATCCGGGGCAACCGGAATTGGATCCACGCGCGCGAGACGACACTGCGCGCCCCGACGCTGCCCGTCGACCTCGGCGAGCTCACGCCCATCATCACCGAGTCGATGAGTGACTCGGCGAGCTTCGACGAGGTCGTCGAGCTCCTGGTGAGAGGCGGGCGTACGTTGCCCCACGCCATCCTCATGATGATCCCCGAGGCGTGGGAGCGCTCCACGGCGATGGACGAGCGACGCCGCGACTTCTACCGCTACCACGCGGCGCTGATGGAGCCCTGGGACGGCCCCGCGTCGATCACCTTCTGTGATGGCACCGTCGTGGGCGCGGTACTCGACCGAAACGGTCTGAGACCCGCGCGCTACTGGGTGACCGACGACGACCGGGTGATTTTCGCGAGCGAGGTCGGGGTGCTGCCCATCGACCCGACATCGGTGATCCGCAAGGGCCGCCTCCAGCCCGGCCGCGTTTTCCTCGTCGATCTCGCCGAAGGCCGAATCGTCGACGACGACGAGGTGAAGTCCGATCTCGCGCGACGCGCCCCGTACGGCGAATGGCTCCGCGACCAGCAGGTGACCCTCGAGGACCTCGACGCGCGCCCGATGCTGCTGCCCAGTTACGCCTCGGTGCGCCAACGCCAACGCAACTTCGGCTACAGCGACGAGGACCTGCGCCTCATCATGCGCCACATGGCCCAGGTGGGGGAGGAGCCGATCGGATCGATGGGCTCTGACAGCGCCCTGCCGGTCCTGTCACGACGGCCCCGGTCGATCTTCGACTACTTCAGCCAACTTTTCGCACAAGTCACCAACCCGCCCCTTGACGCAATTCGCGAGGAACTCGTCACCTCGACACGCGTCACCATCGGCGGGGAAGACAACCTGCTGAGCGAATCCCCGGCGCACTGCCACCAGATCGTGCTGGCCTCGCCGGTGCTCAGTATCGAGGACCTGGCGAAGTTGCGCTACGTCAACGAGAATGACCACGTCGACGGATTCTCGCCCTTCGCCCTGGACGGGCTGTTCCCCGTCGAGGGGCCCGAGAGTGATGGTGAGCGTCTCGCCGCCGCCATCGACCACATCGCCGACCAGACCGTGGCGGCCGTGCGCGCGGGCGCCAACCTCGTGATCCTCTCGGAC
>JAJZSX010000469.1 GCA_021849435.1 Actinomycetes bacterium
GTCGCTCAACGGCGATCCGGGTGTGGCCTCGGTGGTGACGGCCTTGGCCGAGGAGGTCCCGGTCCACCTCGCGCGCCTCGCGGGCGCGGCGCGCGACGAGGGCGGGTGGGCGCGCATCCACCAGCTGGCCGGGCCACGACCGTCGAGCGTGGTGGCCTGGGCGCTCGTCGAGATGGCCCTGTTCGACTTCGAGCTGCGCCGCGACGGGGTCTCGCTCGCCGAGCGCTGGCCGGCGAACCAGGAACCGCGCGTCATGGCCACGGTGTCACTGCTCGACGAATCGGTGCCCGCGGTCGCGAGCGAGGTCGAACGGCTCCGGGTCAAGGTCGCACCCGGGGTCCGCCCGGGCCCCGTGCTCGACGCCGTCCACGAGCTCGGGCGTCCGGTCATCGCCGACTACAACTGCTCGGCGCACGACGTCGACGAGGTCCTCGAGGACCTCGAGGTCCTTAGCGGCTCGCTCGTCGTGGTGGCCGTTGAACAGCCATTCGCGCCCGGCAACCTAATCGAGCACGCCCGACTGCACGCGCGCAGCGCCGTCGCGGTGAGCCTGGACGAGGGCGTGCGTTCGATTGTGGACCTACGACACATCGCGCGCTACAGCGCCGGCGCCATCGTGTGCGTGAAACCCGCTCGGGTCGGGGGACTGGCCGTGGCGCGCACGATGATCCTCGAGGCGCTCGAACTGGGGCTGCGGCCCTACGTGGGGGGGTTCTTCGAGACACCGCTGGCCCGGTCTGTGCATCGCCAGCTGGTCGCGGCCATGGTCGACGAGCCGAGCGACGTCGCACCGGTTTCGGGACTCGGCGGGGGAGCCTCGGTCGTCGAGCGACCCGGCGGCGTCGGCTGGGCACCGGTGCGCCGCGCGACCGACGAGGTGCTGGTCCACTTGCGCGGGTGATCGTGGCGGTGCGTGCTCGCGCTCGTCGAGGGCTCACCGTGAACGGGCCGACTCGCAAAAAAGTGACAGACAAACGCCTTACACTGCTACTCGTGGGGATTCGCCTGGTTCGCCGACGCTTGGAAGACGTGCAGCGGCGCCTCTCGGCCGCGCGCGAGAGCCTGCACGTGCTCGAAGAACAGGTGGCGGTGTGGAACGACGCCCTCGACGAGTCGAGGATTCGCGCGTTGGTGTCCGAGACCCCCCTGCAGGCGCAAGAATATGACGAGCTCTCGCGGCACGTCGCCGCGGCCAGGGCGGAGTTGTCGCGACGACGTCGCGAGGTCGAGGACCTCGTGTCCGAACGAGATGACTTGTTACGAAGCTGGACACCGAAGGAATGACTATGGAAAAGCGCGTGGTAGTCGCCGATGACGAGTCGATCATTCGACTCGACCTCAAGGAGATCCTCGAGAGCGACGGCTACCTGGTGGTCGGCGAGGCGGCCCGGGGTGACGACGCGCTGGCCCTGATCCAAGAGCACCAGCCCGACCTGGCGCTGCTCGATGTGAAGATGCCTGGACTGGACGGGATCGAGGTCGCGAGAGCCATGAAGGACTCCTCGACCGTCGTGGTGCTGCTCACGGCGTTCAGCCAGCGATCGTTGATCGAGAACGCCCGTGACGCCGGTGTCGCCGCGTACCTCGTCAAGCCCTTCCGCAGCAGCGAGTTGCTGCCGAAGCTGGCGGCGATCTTGAACCCCACGGCCGACGAGGACTTCGTCGGCACCGACGTGCACCACGTGGAGGACAAGATCGAGACTCGCGAGATCGTCCAACGGGCCAAGGAGCACCTCATGGCCGAGCGGGGACTCGACGAGCCGTCCGCCTTCGAGATCATCCAGCAGACCGCCATGCGGGGCCGTACGCGGATGCGTGACGTCGCCCAACAGATCCTGCGCGGTGAATTTGGTGGCTGAGCAGCCAACTGACGCGCCACTGGTCGTCCTTGACGGCATGTCGCTCGCGTTTCGGGCATTCTTCGCGCTCTCACCGGAGATCGCCACGTCCAACGGCGTCACCACCAACGCGCTGCACGGGTTCGCGGCCATGCTGCACTCGCTCGTGCGCACCCAGCACCCCCGGGCGCTCGCCGTGGCCTTCGACCTGCCCGGTGGGACCTTCCGCGACGCGATGAGCGAGGACTACAAGGGTGGTCGTGCGGCGACGCCGCCGGAACTCGAACCGCAGTTCGGCTTCATCCGCTCGCTCTGTGAGGCGCTGCACATCCCCGTGCTCGCGGTGCCGGGCTTCGAGGCCGACGACGTCCTCGCGACCCTCGCGACCTGGGGTCTAGAGCACCGGGTCGCGGTGACGGTAGTCACCGGGGACCGTGACACCTTCCAATTGGTCGAGGACCCCTACGTGAAGGTGCTCTACAACCGCCGCGGCGTCTCGGACTACTCCCTCTACGACGAGGCGGGCATCGTCGAACGCTGCGGCGTCGAGCCCGCGCGCTACCCGCTGCTCGCCGCCCTGCGCGGTGACCCCTCGGACAACCTGCCCGGCGTGCCCGGGGTGGGCGAGAAGACCGCCGCGAAGCTGCTCGCCCAGTACCGCGACTTCGACGAGCTCTACCTGCACCTCGACGAGCTCACCCCCAAGCTGCGAGAGAACCTCGCCGCCTTCGAGGAGCGCGCGCGCAACAACGAGCGCGTGATGCGTCTCGTGCGCGACGTGCCCCTCGACTTCACCTTCGAGGAGCTGACCCTCGGGGGCTGGAGCCGCGCTGACGCGCTCGCCTTCTTCGATCGTTTCGAGATGAAGGCGATGCGCAACCGCTTCGATCAGCTCATGTCCGACGGTCTGCTCGGTGAAGGCGACGAGTCCGGCAACGCCGCACCGGCGGTGCGGGTGCCAGCGGCGGGGACGTGGACCGACGCGTCCGCTGACGAGGTCATGAGCGCCGCATCCTTGGTGGTGGCCTTTGACGACAGCCACGTCGCCGTCGGGGACCGCGCGCGCGACACCGCAGTGGTCCTGTCCTTCGACGAGTTCTTCGAGCGCTAGATCGGA
>JAJZSX010000470.1 GCA_021849435.1 Actinomycetes bacterium
GGGATTGGGGATCTTCTTCGAGTTGTATCCCACCGCGGTCCAGCCCGACTGCCAGGCCATGGTGTACTTGTTGCCCTTGTCCCACGCCGGGTTCTTGATCAGCGGCCCCGCGTACTTGTGAAAGTTCGGCATCGCCGCCTGGTTGAGAGGGACCAACCAGCCCAACTCCATCAGGTAGTGCAACTGCGGGTTGTTGTTCGTCATGACGATGATGTCGTAGCCGATGTACTGACCGGCTGCGAGCGACGGGCGAATCTTCTGATAGAAGGACGAATTGTCCTGGATCACCTCGTAGTAGTTCGTCTTGATGCCGGTGACCTTCTGAAGGTGGACCAGCGAGGGGTGCTTGCCCTTCAACGTGTCGATGTAGAGCGGCCAGTTAGCGAAGTTCAACGTCTTGTGGAGCTTCTGCTTCTTCCACCAGGTAGCGGTGCCGATGCCCTTGTTGGGCAGTGACGCGGCCCCGGACTCGGCGCCGAGCATCATGGCTCCGAGCAGACCGCCACCGGCGGCGCCCAGCGCCTGGCGGCGCGACAGGCGCGGCTGAGTCAGCCCGCGCCAGAACGACGGATCGATAGCTCCCTCGTTTAGTTCCTTATCCATCTCACTCATGGCATTCCCCCATTTGTTTAGTGACCTGTACTACGACTCTGATTCGGCCTCGATCGAGGCGCCCGCCATCGGCACCACCGCGAACGTATGCTCGACGGGCCAGGCGAGGATCGCCTCTTCGCCACTTCGCGGCGCGGTGTCGTCACCGATGTTCTGGGCGTAGACCGTGATACGCGTCTCGTCGGGCAACTCGATGATGTACTGATTGCCGACACCGGTAAAGGTCGACACCAGCACACGCCCGCGAAGGCTGTTTCGCCTGCCGACTTCCACGCCACTTGCGATCAGGCTGATCTTTTCAGGTCGCACTCCCACCTTGACCGACGAGCCCGAGAGACCCCGGGGCAGGCGTTCGGTGGGCAGCGTGATTACGGCGCCGCCGGCGACGCGAACCGTGGTCGTCGCCTCGGTCGACTCGGTGACCTGGCCCTCGAGGAGGTTCGATGCGCCGAGGAACGTGGCGACGAACTCTGTCGTCGGACTGTCGTAAATGTCCTTCGGCGAGCCGATGCCCTCGATCACTCCATGTCGCATGACCGCGAGACGATCCGACATGGTCATCGCCTCTTCCTGGTCGTGGGTCACGTAGAGGAAGGTGATGCCCACCTGGGTCTGGATGCGCTTGAGCTCGATCTGCATCTGGTGGCGCAATTTCGCGTCCAGTGCCGACATCGGCTCGTCGAGCAAGAGAAGCGTCGGCTCATTGATCAGGGCGCGCGCCAGCGCGACACGCTGCTGCTGACCGCCGGAGAGCTGCGAGGCCCGGCGCTTCTCAAAACCCGGCAGGTCCACGATCTCGAGGATCTCGCCGACGCGGCGCGCGACATCGGACTTGGCAATGTGACGTCGTCGCAGACCAAAGGCGACGTTCTCAAAGATGTTGAGATGGGGAAAGAGGGCGTAGGACTGAAAGACCGTGTTCACGTCGCGGTGATAGGGCGCGAGGTAGGTGACGTCTTTGCCACCCAGTAGGATCCGGCCCGACGTCGGCTCTTCGAATCCACCGAGCATGCGTAGGGTCGTTGTCTTGCCGCACCCCGAAGGTCCGAGCAAGCTGAAGAACTCGCCTTCGTAGATGTCCAGAGTCAGGTTGTTCACCGCCACTGAGTCGTCAAAGAGCTTCGACACGCCCTGGATCTGAACAATGGCGCGCCGGTCGGGGGCGGATCCGCTCACCTTCGACTCTGACACCGCTTGGGCGGCCTGGTTAGTCACGGACTGAATATAGCCGTGGCCAACCACAGCAACCGGTCGTGTTTCACGGACTCTTCACGAAAAGATGCTCGTACGACCGTACGGCTCTCGCGTGGTCATTGAACGACATCCGTGACGCCGATATCCGTACCAACCCCGTCCGTGGGAGCGCTACGTTTTCGCGTCGCGCGCGCCCCGACGTCACGTGCGACGACGGATCACGTCGTCAACCGGTGCCCCCGGCAGGAGTCGAACCCGCAACCTGACGGGTAGAAACCGTCTGCTCTATCCAGTTGAGCTACAGGGGCGTAGTGCCATCGTAGGGCCCGGACCACCAGAAGCGAGGGTGTGCCATACTGGACAGGCTTGGTGGGCGTAGCTCAGTTGGTTAGAGCGCCAGGTTGTGGTCCTGGAGGTCGCGGGTTCGACCCCCGTCGCTCACCCCACGAAGTCGCGGTCCGTTTCGGCACACGTCGGGCTAGATTCGCCCTGAGGCCCCGAGGGGGCCACGCGGGAGCGCCATGACCATCGTTCGAGACTCCTTCTACATCAACGGCGAGTGGGTTCGTGCCGCCTCACCCGATACCTTCGAGGTGCACGATTCACACACGGGCGAACTCTTCGCCACGGTGGCCGTGGGAAACATCGACGAGGCCGCACGCGCGGTCGAGGCGGCAGCGGCGGCCTTTCCCGCCTGGTCCCAGACGAGTCCCAAGGAACGCGGCGAGTTCCTCCAGCGCATCTCCGAGAAGCTGGCTGAGCGCGCCGACGAGATCGCTCTGACCATCGCCCACGAAGTGGGCATGCCGCTCATGCTCGCCAAGGGCATCCAGCTAGGGCTGCCCACGATGACCTTCGCCGACAACGCCCAGCGCGCCACCGCGTTCGTGTGGGAAGAAGAGGTCGGTAACTCGACTCTCGTGCGCGAGCCCGCCGGCGTCGTGGTAGCGATCACCCCCTGGAACTACCCACTGCACCAGATTGCGAACAAGGTGGCGGCGGCCCTCGCCGCGGGCTGCACGGTCGTCTTGAAGCCCAGCGAGGTCGCGCCGGTCAACGCATTC
Source organism: Actinomycetes bacterium (assembly GCA_021849435.1). The sequence continues at coordinate 2,871 of JAJZSX010000470.1, forward strand.
CAGCTCACCGACATCATCGATGAAGTCGGACTACCCAAGGGCGTGTTCAACATGCTCACCGGCGCAGGTCCAGT
>JAJZSX010000019.1 GCA_021849435.1 Actinomycetes bacterium
AACCAGCACGATGCCCTGGACGAGGAGGTAGTCGCTGCTCGCGATCGCCGAGATCAGGGTGTAGCCGAGTCCCGGGATTCCGAGGAGGTACTGGACGACGAAGCCGCCGGCGAGCAGGCCGCCGATGTTCACCCCGGCCGTGCCGAGCAGGGCGACCGACGAGGGTCGAAAGGCGTGACGCCACATGATCCGGCGCTGGCTCAGGCCCTTGGAGCGAGCCATCGTGATGAACTCCTCCTGGAGCGTCGCGATCATGTCGCTGCGCAGGACCCGGAAGTAGAGCACGAAGCTCGCCGTCGCGAGCGTGATCGACGGCAGCGCCATGCTCGTGAGGTTGACGCGCCAGTTCGACACCAGGGGCACGAAGGACGACGGCCCGGTGTTGGCGATGCCCAGCTTGATCGAGACGATCAGGACGAGCACCACGATGATGATGAACGGGGGGATCGAGAGCAGGGTGAAGCTGCCGGCGCTCAGCAACCGGTCGAGCAGCCCGTTGGGCTTGCGCGCCGAGCGCATCGCCAGGGGGATCGCCGCCGCGAAGGCGAGCAGCTGACTGAGCACGATCAGCTCGAGATCGATGGGGTAGGCGGCCCGGATCGTCGAGGCCACCGAGGTCTGGGAGATGAAGGACGTGCCGAGGTTGCCGTGCAGGACGTGGCCGATCCACACGAAGTACTGCTCGACGATCGGCTTGTTGAGACCGAGCTGCTTATACAGGGCGGCGCGATTCGCCGGGCTCGCCCCGGTGCCCAAGATGACGGTGGCGGGGTCGCCCGGAAGGAGGTGGATCAGGTAAAAGCTGCCGACCGAGATGATGAAGACGATGCCGACGAGCGTGGCGAGTCGGCGCAACACGTACTTCAGCACGCCGGTCCCCCCTTCTGCTTGGTAGGACAATAGCGAACGGGCCGAGTCCGTTGGCGGCACGCGCCGGTGTCACACCCGGTGACTACCGTGGAGCGGTGGAGAGTATCGGCGTCGCCGGCGGCATCGGCGCGGGTAAGAGCACGGTCACCGAGTACCTGGCGCGGCGTGGCTATGGCGTGATCGACGCCGACGACGTCGCTCGCCACGTCGTCGAGCCGAACCGCCCCGCGTGGCGCGCGCTGCGAGACGCCTTTGGCGACGCGGTGCTCGCATCCGACGGCCGCATCGACCGGGCCTTCCTCGCCGAGGTCGTGTTCCACGACCGAAGCGCCCTCGCGCGCCTCAACCGGATCACCCACGGTCAGATCGGCGTCGAAATCCTCGCCCAGCTCGACCAGGTGACCGGTCCCGCCGCCTTCGTGGCGCTACCCCTGTTCAAGCCCGAGCACCGGGCGATCTTCCACCTGACCAGGGTCTGGGGCGTGCTCGCTTCGCCAGAGGTCGCCCTGGCTCGACTGGTGGGCGCCCGGGGGCTCGACGAGCGCGACGCGCGGGCCCGGCTGGCGAACCAGCCCTCCAACGACGAGCGTCTCGCCCTCGTCGACGACGCGATCTGGAACGACGGCACGAAGGCCGAACTGTACGAACGCGTGGACGAGCTCCTCGTGGCTCGGGGGCTCGCGTGAACGAGTTCGTCGTCGAGTCCCCGTTCAGTCCCTCGGGGGACCAGCCACGGGCCATCGAGACCCTCGCGCGCGGGGTCACCGACGGACTCCGCTACCAGACCCTCGAGGGGATCACGGGCAGCGGCAAGACCGCGACCATCGCGTGGCTGGTCGAGCGCGTCCAGCGCCCCACCCTGATCCTCGAGCCCAACAAGTCCCTCGCCGCCCAGCTCGCCGCCGAGCTGCGCGAGATGATGCCCCAGAACCGGGTCGAGTTCTTCGTTTCCTACTACGACTACTACCAGCCCGAGGCCTACATCCCGCGCACCGACACCTTCATCGAGAAGGACAGCTCGATCAACGAGGAGATCGACCGGCTGCGCCACGCGGCGACGTCGTCGCTGCTCACGCACCGCGACACCATCGTCGTCGCCTCGGTGTCGTGCATCTACGGGCTCGGCAGCCCGCTCGAGTACCGCGAGCGCATGCTGCCCCTGGCGCGCGGCGAGGCCGTCGACCAGCGCCAGCTGCTGCGCCGACTCGTGGAGATGCAGTACCACCGTAACGAGACGGTGCTCGAGCGCGGCACCTTCCGCATGAAGGGCGACACCCTCGAGATCCAGCCGGCCTACGCCAACGAGGCGGTGCGGGTCTCCTTCTTCTTCGATGAGATCGAGGCCATCACGTTCTTCAACCCGCTCACCCAGGAGACTCGCGGCACGGTCGAGGAGATCACGCTCTTCGCCGCCACCCACTACGCGACGAGCTCGGCGACCCTGCAGCGCGCCTGCCGGGGGATCGAGGACGAGTTGCAGGTCCAGCTGGCCTCCTTCGAGGCCCAGGGCAAGCTCCTCGAGGCCCAGCGCCTGCGCTCGCGCACCGAGCACGACCTCGAGATGCTCGAGCAGACCGGCGTGTGCGCGGGCATCGAGAACTACTCGGCGCACCTTGACGGGCGGCGGCCCGGCGAGCGCCCCTACACCCTGCTCGACTACTTCCCCGAGGACTTCCTCGTGGTGATCGACGAGTCCCACGTGGCGGTGCCTCAGGTGCGAGGCCAGTACGCGGGCGACCGCTCGCGAAAAGAGACCCTGGTCGAGCACGGCTTCCGGCTCCCGAGCGCGCTCGACAACCGGCCGCTCAACTTCGACGAGTTCATCGACCTCGTACCCCAGATCGTCTTCGTCTCGGCGACACCGGGCCCCTACGAGCTCGAGGTGAGCGACCAGGTCGCCGAGCAGGTCATCCGCCCGACGGGACTCGTGGACCCGGTCGTGCACGTGCGACCGACGAAGAACCAGATCGACGACCTGCGCGCGCGCCTCGACGAGGTGATCGAGCGCGGCGAGCGCGCCCTCGTGACGACGCTCACCAAGCGCATGGCCGAGGACCTCACGAACTTCCTCACCCGTGCCGGCTACCGCGTGCAGTACCTGCACAGCGACATCGACACGATCCAGCGCATCGAGATCCTGCGATCGCTGCGCCTGGGCGAGTTCGACATCCTCGTGGGGATCAACCTCCTGCGCGAGGGCCTCGACCTGCCCGAGGTCTCCCTGGTGGCGATCCTCGACGCCGACAAGGAGGGCTTCCTGCGCTCGCGTAGCGCACTCATCCAGACGATCGGTCGCGCCGCGCGCAACGCCAACGGAAGTGCCGTGCTCTACGCCGACCGCTACACCGACTCGATGCGCGACGCGATCGGGCTCACCGAGCGGCGCCGCCAGCGCCAGATCGAGTACAACCTCGAGCACGGCATCGAGCCGCGCACGGTCACCAAGAACGTGGCCGACATCCTCAACCGGCTGCGCAGCGACGCCGGGCCGGCGCGCGACGTCCACGGCTCGATCACCGGCCTCGAGGGGTCACTGCCCGACGACCTGTCGCGCGAGATCGCCCGCGTCGAGGACGCCATGCTCGAAGCCGCCCGGGACCTGCGCTTCGAGGAGGCGGCGACCCTGCGCGACCTCCTGCACTCCCTCCAGCGACAGGGCATCGACCAGGGCGTCTTCGGCGGGCCCGTCGAGGCCTGACCGGTAGATTCACCTCATGCCCCAGTCGATTCGCGTCCAGGGTGCACGCGTGCACAACCTCAAGAACCTCGCGGTCGAAATTCCCCGCGACCGGTTGGTCGTCTTCACGGGCCTGTCGGGATCAGGGAAATCGTCCCTCGCCTTCGACACGATCTACGCCGAGGGCCAACGCCGCTACGTCGAGAGCCTCTCGGCCTACGCCCGTCAGTTCCTCGGCCAGATGGACAAGCCCGACGTCGACTTCATCGAGGGGCTCTCGCCGGCGATCTCCATCGACCAGAAGACCGCCTCGCGCAACCCGCGCTCGACGGTCGGCACCATCACCGAGATCCACGACTACCTGCGCCTGCTCTTCGCGCGCATCGGCGTGCCGCACTGCCCGAACTGCGGCCAGCCGGTGAGCCGCCAGACGCCCCAGCAGATCGTGGACCTCGTCCTCGAGCGTCCCAACGACGAGCGGTTCATGGTACTCGCGACGGTCGTAGACGGCCGCAAGGGCGAGTACAGCTCGCTGCTGGACGACCTGGCGAGTCAGGGCTTCTCACGCGTGCGCGTCGACGGGACGGTGATGGACCTCGCCGATCGCGAGTCGCTCAGCCTCGCACGCTACGAGCAGCATTGGATCGACGTCGTGCTCGATCGGCTGACGGTGAAGGCCTCGAACCGCCAGCGACTCACGGAATCGGTCGAAACCGCTCTGGCCTTGACCAAGGGGACCGTGTCGGTGCTCTTCCTCGCGAGCGACGAGGTCGTGCGCTACTCGGAGAAACTGGCCTGCGCGGACTGTGGGATCAGCTTCAGTGAGCTCGCGCCCCGGGACTTCTCCTTCAACTCGCCCTACGGCGCCTGTGCCGTCTGCACGGGGCTGGGCACGCGCTACGAGGTGGACCCGGACCTGGTCGTGCCCGACCCCAGCCGCTCGCTCGCCGACGGCGCGCTCGCGCCCTGGGCCGGCCAGCGTTTCAAGTACTTCGAGCGCCTCATCGCCGGTATCGCCGAGACGGGCGGGTTCTCGGTGGACACGCCCTGGGAGAAGTTGCGCGCGAAGGACCGCAAGCTCGTGCTCTTCGGCGTGGAGAAGAAGTCGGTGCCCGTTCGCTACCGCACCCGCTACGGCAAGGTGCGCACCTACGACACCACCTACAACGGCATCGTCGAGTGGCTCGAGCGCAAACGCAACGAGGCCGACGGCGACTGGTCGCGCGAGCAGGCCGAGCAGTACATGCGCGAGGTGGAGTGCACGGCCTGCCGGGGCCAGCGGTTAAAGCCCGAGGTCCTGGCGGTTCGCGTCGCGTCGCACAGCATCGCCGACGTGAGCGCGATGACTATCGACGAGTGCCTCGCGTTCTTTGCGGGCCTGCACCTCTCGAACCGCGACGAGACCATCGCCCACCAGGTGATCAAGGAGATCCTCGAACGCCTCACGTTCCTCATGGACGTGGGCCTGGACTACCTGACCCTCAGTCGCGGCTCGGCGACGCTCTCGGGCGGCGAGGCCCAGCGCATCCGCCTGGCCTCCCAGATCGGCAGCTACCTCGTCGGAGTGCTCTACGTGCTCGACGAACCCTCGATCGGTCTGCACCAGCGCGACAACCGGCGCCTGATCTCGACCCTCGAACGGCTGCGCGACCTCGGCAACTCGGTCATCGTGGTCGAGCACGACGAGGAGACGATTCGCAGCGCCGACTACATCGTGGACATCGGCCCCGGGGCCGGCGAGTACGGGGGCGAGGTCGTGCACGCGGGCTCCTACGAGGACCTGCTCGCCAACGAGGCCTCAATCACGGGCCAGTACCTGGCGGGGCGCCGCTCGATCGACGTGCCCGCACAGCGCCGTCCCGGCGACGGGAACCGGCTGGTCGTGGTTGGTGCGCGCGCGAACAACCTGCGCGACGTCACGGTGGGCTTTCCCCTCGGCACGTTCGTCGCGGTCACCGGGGTCTCGGGCTCGGGCAAGTCGACCCTCGTGAACGCGATCCTGCTCGCCGCCCTCGAGCGGTCCATCAACGGCGCGAAGGTGACCGCCGCCGCGCACCGTTCGATCAAGGGGATCGAGCTCGTCGACAAGGTCGTCGCGGTCAACCAGCAGCCGATTGGTCGCACGCCGCGCTCGAACCCCGCGACCTACACAGGGGTCTTTGACAAGATTCGCAAGCTCTTCGCCGAGACCTCCGAGTCCAAGGTCCGCGGCTACCTGCCGGGCCGGTTCTCCTTCAACGTGAAGGGCGGCCGGTGCGAGACCTGCGCGGGCGACGGCACCATCAAGATCGAGATGCACTTCCTGCCTGACGTCTACGTGAACTGCGAGGTCTGCAACGGGGCGCGCTATAACCGCGAGACCCTCGAGATCCTCTACCGCGGCCGTTCGATCAGCGACGTGCTGAACATGCCCGTCGCCGAGGCACTGGGGTTCTTCGAGCGCCAGCCGTCGATCCTGCGCCACATCCAGAGCCTCGCTGACGTGGGGCTCGGCTACGTGCGCCTCGGCCAGCCAGCCCCGACGCTCTCGGGTGGGGAGGCCCAGCGGGTGAAGCTCGCCGCCGAACTCGCGCGGCGCCCGACCGGTCACACCGTCTACATCCTCGACGAGCCGACGACGGGACTGCACTTTGACGACGTGCACCGGCTGCTCGACGTGCTGCACCGCCTGGTCGACCAGGGCAACACCGTACTGGTCATCGAGCACAACCTCGACGTCATCAAGACCGCCGACTGGATCGTCGACCTCGGGCCCGACGGTGGCCGACGCGGTGGCCTCGTGGTGGGCGAGGGGACGCCCGAGACGATCGCCGCGCTCGACACCGCGACGGGCCACGTGCTCGCCGACGCGCTAGGCGCGCGCGTGAGGTCCTAGTGTTCCCCAAGCCCGGCGCCATCCCGCGCTCGAGCGGCTGTTACCTCTTCAAGAACGAGCGCGGCACGGTGATCTACGTGGGCAAGGCTCGCTCCCTCGCCCAGCGCCTCGGGAGTTACTTCCAACGCCTCGACACCCTGGCGCCCAAGACCCGCGCCCTGATGGAAGAGGCCACCGCGGTCGAGTGGATCGTCACCCCAAGCGAGGTCGACGCGCTCATCCTCGAGAACGAGCTCATCAAGGAGAACCAGCCGCACTACAACGTGCGATTAAAAGACGACAAGACCTACCCCTACGTGGCAATCGACAGCCGCGCGCCGTTCCCCGTGCCCTACGTCACCCGGGCTCAGCACGTAGGGTCGGTGCGCTACTTCGGGCCCTTCGTCGACGTGCGGGCGCTGCGCGCGACGATGGACGAGCTCTTGCAGGTCTTCCCGCTGCGCACCTGCACGCGCCACAAGTACGACTACCAGCGCCGCATCCAGCGCCCGTGCCTGCTCTATGACATCGGCAAGTGCTCGGGTCCCTGCGTCGGGGCGATCGACGCCGCCGGCTACGACGCGCTGGTGGAGTCCTGGGCGTCCTTCTTCGAGGGCGACGTGAAGCCGCTGCGCCGGTCGCTCGAGACGCGCATGGCCGAGGCCGCAACGAACCAGCACTACGAGGCGGCCGCGCGCTTCCGCGACGGCCTGGCCGCGCTCGCGCGGGCCTCGAACGATCAGATCATCGTGCTCGACGACCACACGAACCTCGACGCGGTCGCGGTGCGAACGGCGGGCAATCGCGCCGGGGTGGTGCGCTTTCGCATCCGCCACGGGCGCATCATCGGCCGTCAGGTGCACTTCGTGGACCGGGCCCTTGACGAAGAGCCCGTCGAGGTCCTCGAGTCGGTGCTCGCGTCGCTGTTCGTCGACCCCCTGGACGTGCCGCGCGAGGTGATCACCAACGTCGAGGCCGACGCGTCACTCGTCGCCGGGTTCCTCTCCGAGCGGCGGGGCTCGACCGTGACGGTCACGCGGCCCCAGCGGGGCCGGCGCCGGCGAATCCTCGAGATGGCCGAAGCGGACGCGGACGCGGTGATGGAGCGCGACTCGCATCGTCGCGAGTACGACTACAACGTTCGCTCGCGAGCGCTCCAGGAGATCGGCGCGGCGCTCGGGCTCCAGCGCCCCCCGTTTCGCATCGAGTGCTTCGACATGAGCCACCTCCAGGGCACGAACTACGTCGGCTCCATGGTCGTGTTCGAGGACGGCGTCGCGAAGAAGTCCGACTACCGGCGCTTCCACGTGCGCGAGACCGTCGGCAACGACGACGTGGGCGCGATGTTCGAGGTCGTGCGTCGGCGGCTCAGCCACTGGGACGAGACCGACGGGTCCTTCCACGAGCCCGACCTCATCGTGATTGACGGGGGCCTGCCCCAGCTGCACGCCGCGATGCACGCGGCCGAGGTCGCGGGCCTCGACGGTCGGGTTGAGTTCACGGCGCTCGCCAAGCGCGAGGAACTGCTCTACAGGCCCGACGTGGCGGTCCCGATCATGCTCGAGCGCGGCTCCGAGGCGCTCTATCTCGTCCAGCGCCTGCGCGACGAGGCGCACCGATTCGCCATCACCTTCCATCGCTCCAAGCGAGGCCGGGCGATGGTGGCGAGCTCACTGGAGGGCGTCGCCGGACTCGGACCCCAGCGCCGCAGCCGCCTGCTGCTCGAGTGCGGCTCGCTCGACAATCTGCGCGCCATGACCCTCGAGGAGCTGCTGGCCCTTCCCTGGCTGCCCGACGAGGTGGCCCGCAGCCTCTACGATCACCTACGAGCGCCGAGCGTGCGGCGGCCGTCCAAGGAGACGACTGACGATGGGTGAGATTCTGCTGGTGACCGGGATGTCCGGGGCCGGGCGGTCGACGGTGTCCGCGGCCCTGGAGGACATCGGCTGGTTCGTGATCGACAACCTGCCCCTCGAACTGGTACTGCGCGTCGGCGAACTCGCCACGGCCGGCAATCTCGACTACGCGGGCGTCGCCTTCGTGGTCGGTCGCAGCGGCCGGGTCGAGCCGATGGCCCTCATCGAGGTGGAACGGGAGCTCCAGCTCAAGCACGGCGGGGCGAAGATCCTCTTCCTCGACGCCCCCGACGACGTGCTGATCCACCGCTACGAGGGCAACCGGCGTCGTCATCCCCACCCCGCACCGACCTTGGCGGACTCCATTGCGGCCGAGCGCACCCTGCTCCAGCCCCTGCGCGACGCGGCGGACCTGGTGATCGACACCGGCTCGATCAACACCAACCAGCTGCGCACGCGCATCGTGGAGAACTTCGCGCCCGTCGGGGACGAGTCGCTGCGGATCTCGCTGGTCACGTTCGGCTACGCGAACGGGATCCCGCGCGACGTGGACCTCGTCTTTGACTGCCGGTTCCTGCCCAACCCCCACTGGGTCGAGGCGCTGCGCCCCATGAGCGGGCTCGACGAGCCCGTCGCGAACTACGTCCTCGGCCAGGAGCCGGCCCAGCACCTCGTCGACGACGTGGTCGCGATGCTCGAGTGGCAGATCCCGGCCTTCGCCAAGGAGGGTAAGTCCTATCTGTCGGTCGCCTTCGGCTGCACCGGGGGGCGCCACCGCTCGGTCGCGATCGCCGAGGAGGTCCGGCGCCGGCTCGACATCGCCAACGCCGTCTACCACCGCGACATCAACCAATGAGAGCGGTAGCGGTCGGGGGCGGCCACGGCACGGCCGTCTCGCTGCGCGCACTGAAGCTCCTGACGTCCGAGGTAACGGGCGTCGTCTCGGTGGCCGACGACGGCGGCTCGACGGGACGGTTGCGCGCGATGCTGAACGTGGCGGCCGTCGGGGACCTGCGCAAGTGCCTCGGCGCGCTCGCGGACCCCGAGAACCCGCTGACCCGGTCCTTCGAGCACCGCTTCGGGGTGGGCGAGCTGGCGGGTCACGCCGTGGGCAACCTCTTGCTCGTGGGGCTCGTCGACGCGACCGGCGACCTCGAGGAGTCCGTGCTCGCCCTCGCCGAGGTGATGGGAGTGAGCGGCTCGATCGTGCCCGCGAGCACGACCGGGGTGGTGCTCTGTGCGAGTACCGAGGACGGTCACACGCGCGGCCAGAGCGCCATCGCCGGCTGCGCGACGATCCGGCGCATCAGCTTCGAGCCGCCCAACGCGGCGGCCCCAATCCGCGCGGTCGAGGCGATCGAGCGCGCCGACGTGGTAGTCGTCGGACCGGGCTCGCTCTACACCAGCGTCATCGCGGCCGCGGCCATCCCGGGGATCACCCAGGCGATCGCGGGCACGCGCGCGCGGGTCGTGTACGTCGCGAACCTGCACCCCGAGATCCCCGAGACGACGGGCTACAGCCTCCAGGACCACGTGGACGCACTGGCGCGTCACGGGGTCGTTCCTGACGTGGTGCTCGTCGACGGGCTGGGCGAGTTCGCCTCGTCACCGTGCACCATTGCGACCCACGTGTCGGCGCTGTCGGGGGGCGGGGGGCTCGTACACAATGTGCAACACTTGTCTGACGCCATCCGCGCCGCCACCGAGTGACGGGCGTCTAGGAGGAGAACGACATGACTATTCGCGTTGCGATCAACGGCTTCGGCCGCATCGGGCGGAGCTTCCTGCGAGCATCCCTCGCGAATCCGAACATCGAGGTCGTCGCGGTCAATGACCTGACGCCGCCCGAGACCAACGCCCACCTGCTCAAGTACGACTCGACCCAGGGCCGGCTCGGCCTGGACGTCACGGTCACCGAGGGCGGGATGACGGTGGGGGACCGGTTCATCCGGGTCCTCGCCGAGCGCGAGCCGTCCCTGCTGCCCTGGCGCGAGCTCAACGTCGACGTCGTGATCGAGTCGACCGGGCGCTTCACGAGTCGTGAGTCGGCCGCGGTGCACCTGAGCGCGGGCGCGCGCAAGGTGATCATCTCCGCGCCGGCGAGTGACGTCGACGCGACCTTCGTCATGGGCGTGAACGAGGACACCTACGACGCGGCGAACCACCACGTGGTCTCCAACGCCTCGTGCACCACGAACTGCTTCGTGCCCATGGTGAAGGTCCTCGACGACGCCTTCGGGGTGAAGTCGGGCCTCATGACGACGGTGCACGCCTACACCAACGACCAGAACCTGCTCGACCTCGCGCACAAGGACCTGCGCCGCGCCCGCGCGGCGGCGGTGAACATCGTGCCGTCCTCGACCGGGGCGGCGCGCGCCACGAGCCTGGTGCTCGAGGCGATGAAGGGCCGCCTCGACGGCACCTCGCTGCGCGTGCCGATCCCCGACGGCAGCATCACCGACTTCACCGCGGTCGTTCGCTCGACCACGGTCGAGGAGATCAACGCCGCCTACCAGGCCGCCGCGCAGGGTGCCCTGGCGGGCGTGCTCGTCTACACCGAGGACCCGATCGTCTCCTCGGACATCGTGGGCTCGCCGGCCTCGTGCACCTTCGACTCCAAGATGACCATGGTCCAGCGGATCGACGACGAGACGAGCCTCGTGAAGGTCTTCGGCTGGTACGACAACGAGTGGGGCTACTCGAACCGCCTGGTCGACCTCGCGAACCACGTCGGACGCTAATGGTGGATCGGTCGCTGCCGTCCTCGGACGACTGGGACGTAGCCGCTAAGCGGGTCCTGGTCCGGGTGGACTTCAACACCCCCTTCGCCGAGGTCGACGGCGAGCTGGTGATCACCGACGACTTTCGGATCCGCGCGGCGGTCCCGCTGTTCAAGGACCTGCTCGCGCGCGGGGCCTCGGTCGTCGCCTGTACGCACTTCGGGCGCCCGAAGGGTCGCGTCGACGAGCGCTTCCGGGTCGAGCCGATCCGCCGGCGTCTCGACGAGCTCTGTCCCGGGGTGGAACTGCTCGAGAACCTGCGCTTCAACCCCGGCGAGGAGGCGAACGACGCCGTCTTCGGCGCCTCGCTCGTCGAGGGTGTCGACTTCTACATCAACGAGGCCTTCGGCGCCTCGCACCGCGCGCACGCCTCGATCATGGTGCCCCCGACCCTCGTGCCGAGCGCGGCTGGGCCGAACCTGCGCCGCGAGGTCGGCTACCTGCTCGACCTGCTCGATGAGCCGGCGCGACCCTTCGTCGCGATCGTCGGCGGGGCCAAGGTTGCCGACAAGCTCGGGATCGTGAAGGTCCTCGCCGACCGGGCGGACGTGGTGCTCGTGGGTGGTGGCATGGCCTACACCTTCGAGGCGGCCGAGGGCCGAACGATCGGGTCCTCGCTCTTTGACGCGTCCTTCGTGGAAGAGTGCGGCGCGCTGCTGCGCGGCAGCAAGGTGCGCATTCCCGCTGACACCCGCGGTCTCGCCGCCGGCGCCGCCTTCGGCAGCGACGGCGGGCCCGACGAGGTCGTCGACTTCGGGGCGAACATCCCCAACGGCTTCGAGGGCCTCGACATCGGCGCCGCGTCGATCGAGGCCTTCACCGCGGTGATCGCCTCGGCGAAGACGATCCTCTGGAACGGGCCGATGGGTGTCTTCGAGGACCCGCGCTTCGCCCGAGGCACCGAGGCGGTCGCGCGCGCGGTCGCGGCCTCGCCGGCGATGTCGGTCATTGGCGGCGGCGACTCGGTCGCCGCGCTGCAGCAGTTCGGACTCGAGGGTGAGGTGAGCTTCGTCTCGACGGGCGGGGGAGCATCCCTCGAGCTCGTCGAGTTCGGTGACCTGCCGGGGCTGCGCGCGCTGCGCGAGGGGGTGCGTTCGTGACCAAGGCCCTCGTCATCGGCAACTGGAAGATGAACCTCGACTACGTCGAGGCGGTGCACCTCACGCGCCAGGTCGCGACCCTGCTCGCGAGCCGACCCGTGGAGCGGGTGGAGGTCGTTCTGGCCCCGCCCTTCGTGGACCTGCGCAGCGTCACCTCGGTGCTCGAGGCCGAGCACGCGAGCATCGGCGTCGCGGCCCAGCACGTGAGCGACCGCGACAACGGCGCCTTCACGGGCGAGGTGAGCGTCGCCATGCTCAAGCGCCTCGGGGTGGCGTCGGTCATCGTCGGGCACTCCGAGCGGCGCACGATGTACCACATGGACGACGCGATCGTCGCGAGCACGGTGCGCGCGGTACTGCGCGGTGGACTCGCCGCGGTGCTGTGTGTGGGCGAGGACCTCGCCACGCGCGAAGCGGGCGAGCACGACGCCTTCGTGAGTGAACAGCTCACCAGGGCCCTCGCGGGCCTCGAGGACGCGGCTCAGCGCGTGACCGTCGCCTACGAGCCCATCTGGGCGATCGGCACCGGCAAGACCGCGACCGCGGCGGAGATCCAGGCGATGATGGCCACGATCCGCACCCGGTTCGTCGCCCTGGGACTGGGCGCGAGTCGCGTGCTCTACGGCGGCTCGGTGAACGCCGACAACGCGGCCGAGATCGTCACCGAGGGCGACGTCGATGGCTTCCTCGTGGGCGGCGCCAGCCTCAAGACGGAGCCCTTCGGGGCCATCGTGCACGCGTGCAACGACTGCTACGCTGAAAGGCGCTAATCGGAGGTCGCGGTGTTCACCTGGTCGTTCATTGTTATTGAGGCGTTGTCGGCCATTGGCCTGATCTTTCTCGTGCTCCTGCACTCGGGACGCGGCGGGGGCATCTCGGACCTGATGGGTGGCAGCCTCGGGGCGGCGGCGTCGGGCTCGACCGTGGTCGAGAAGAACTTGGACCGCATCACCGTGGCGGTCGCGCTCATCTTCACCTTCGCGACGTTGACCCTCGACCTGCGCCTGCAGTAACCCGATGTCCTGGCGCGCTTCGCGGTGGCGCGCCGTCGGCGTGGCCGTCGCGGCCCTGCTCGTCGCCGGTTCGGGCACCCTGACCAGTGCCTCGACGCCCGTCGGGGACAACGCGCGCACGCTCCTGCTCTCCCTGCCGGGCCCCTTCAACGGTTGCAACTACCTCGGTCCCGACGCCAACCCCACCAGTGACGCGATCCTCGACCTGGTGCGCCCGTCGGCCTTTGCAAGCACGATAAGTGGCGCGCTCGTGGGTGCGCAGGGCTCGATCGCCTCGGCCGAGCTGACCTCGCTCAGTCCCGAGACGGTCGTCTACACCATCGCCGCGAAGCAGCACTGGAGCAACGGCCAGCGCTTCGACGGGCGCGACCTGGTCGCCTGGTGGCGCCGGGCCCGCTCGATCCCGAGCGTGCGCAGCGACGGCTACCGCGCGATCAAGTCGATGACGCTCTCCAACAAGGCGCTCACGGTGACTGCCGTCTTCGCCCACCCCTACGCCGACTGGAACCTGCTGTTTCGTGACGTGGAGAGCCGCTTCGCGGCGGGCGGCTGCACCTTCGCCGACCTGCTGCGTCGACCCTCGCTCGGGCCCTACCGGCTGGTGTCGGCCAACGGCGCCCAGATGGTGCTCGTGATGAACCGCTCGTGGCCGTCGTCGATCGACCGGTTCGGGCGGATCATCATCAGCGCCAACGCCGCGATGCCCGCGAACGTGAACACGCCCTTCGCGCGCTACACCCTCACCGTCAATCGCGCCCAAGTGGACGCGCTCAGTGCCCACCCGTCGGTCCTGAGCCACATCGGTTCGGCGAGCTCGATCGAGGAACTGCTCTTCAACGCGCACCGGCCACTCACGAGCGCCCTCGCGGTGCGCGAGAGCCTCAGCTGGTCGCTCGACCGGCTCGCCATGATCAGCAGCCTGTGGGGCCAGGTCACCTTTTCACCGTCGCCGGGTGCCTCGATCCTCTTCTCGCAGGGTTCACCGTCCTACCCAGGCTCACCGGGCTCGGCACCAAGCGAGTCCTCGACGACCTCGACGACGATGCCGACGACCACCTCGGGATCGGTGAGCCTGAGCGACTGCTTTACGTGCGCGGTGCGCGCCCTGCGCAGCGCCGGGTACGTGCGCAGCCCGCTCGGCTGGTTGACGCCCCAGGGCCAACCATTGTCGATCCGCCTGGTTCGCGGCCCCTCCGCGCTCGACGCCGCGGTCGCGACCGCCATCACGCGGTCCTGGGCGGCCCTCGGTGTCTCCACCTTCGTCGTGACGGCCTCGAGCGAGGCCGCCGCGGCAACGGCCCTCGCCTTCAACGACGCCGACGTCGCGCTGTTCAATCGCCCGACGGACGCCGCACCGTCGGTGAGCGCCAGCTCCTGGTCGGGCCCGCTGTACTCGGACTCCTATCCGTCGGGCCTGCGGCTCTCTGTGCTCAACCAGCTCTATTCGACGGCGATGAACACCTTCAATCCGGTGACTGCGCGCAGCACGTGGTCGACGTATGACAAGACGCTCCTTGACAACTTCTGGGCCCGCCCGCTCTTCACGCCGCCTTCGCTCGTCGAATGGTCGCCGTTGCTCCAAGGTGTATTCGGTGCCGCGTCAATTCCTGGATTCGTCGACGAGGTGCCCACGTGGAACACCGTTCCACCGATCACTCCATCGACCTAGTGGCGGTGTGGAATCGGTTAGACTGAGTCGCCGCGTCGGAGTGGCGGAATAGGCAGACGCGCCAGCTTGAGGGGCTGGTGCCCTCAGGGGCGTGCGGGTTCAAGTCCCGCCTCCGACACCAGAGTTCGGCCGAAGGTTGGCGAACGGTGAGTGGCATTGTTGAGTGATGGGTTCGAGATGGGGGATCACTCCGCGACAGAGCATCGAAGCAGAATGCGCTCGTCGTGGTCGCATGCAGCTGATTGCAGATTGTGTCGATCTCCTTGAAGGACGCTCCGTTGACGATGAGTTACTGCTCGCTCTCGCCGGCCCGCCCGCTCGGGCGGTCCTAGATGGGCGTGCTGGCGGTCGGCATGGTTATTGGCCACGGGTGTGGGCAGCAAGGGGTCTCTTGCACGCGTGGGATGATTTTGCCACAGGGGCCGTCATCCGTGCAATGTCGGACGACTCCTGGCGCGTCAGAGAAATGATTGCGAAAGTTGTCGCCGCGCACGGGGTCGATAGAGCCACACCGGCACTTGCGATACTGCTGGATGATCCCGTGCCGCGGGTGCGAAAAAATGCCGAACGCGCGCTCACGAAGTTGGTCAATTAGCAACCAGTGCAAGGTTGTAGATCTGTTGCTTCGGACCTCCGACACCACGCAGCGGGAGGATTCCCACGAATCGATAGCGCAAGCTCGCCCGCGCCGGCGTCGACTGATGCAGCGAGCGCCAGACCGTGAGACAAAACGCCCGCTCAGCTCGTCGCGGGGTCGTGAGGCAGGGGAGAGAGGCGTTCAACCGGACCGATTCGCATGGTTCGGTCGGCCGACTTACACATGTCATAGACAGTCAGGGCTGCGACCGTGGCACCACTCAGTGCGCGCGCGTGAGCTGACGGCGCGTTTGCGCACGTTACGCCCACGGTCACGTCGATGAACCCCGCGCCCACCTCGAAGTCAACGGTGACGTCTCGCACGGGTTCGGGGTCGAGGAGTGGCACATACGACGCCGCGTCCCTCGCGGCCTGCATACCCGCGTACCTCGTCGTCGACAGCACGTCGCCTTTTTTCATCTCGTTGCCAGCTACGGCGCGCGCGGTCGCTGGTCGCATGGTGATGCGCGCACGCGCGACCGCTCGCGAACCCGAACGCGCGTTCGCGTCGACGCCGCCGTCAGTCACGGGCTCGTCCATCGACGCACCGACGTGGTGTTTCGCTCATACCCATTCCTAGCAAATCACGGAACCCGACAGCCGGCGACGT
>JAJZSX010000471.1:0-2182 GCA_021849435.1 Actinomycetes bacterium
TCGCTCGCAGGCCCAAGGCCGGTCTCCAGCGCTCGCCGCACCTGTTCGCCGGTAGCGGCGCGGGTACGCCCGCGCCTGGTGGCGGCTACGCGCTCACCATTGCCGAGCGAGAGGTCGCGAAGTTGGCCTTCGATCACGAGCACGACCGCCACGACGTGGTAGTCGGCATCGCCGTCGTCGCCGAGAAGCGGGCGAGCCTGATCGGACGCGGTCCGACGATCGGCGACGTCCGGGCCGCCCTCGACCATTTCGGGCTGCTCAGCGCCACCTCGGTCAACCATCATCTCGCTCATCCCTTCGCCGGCCTTGCGCACAGTTACGTAGCCCAGCGCGCCTTCGCTGACGCGGTGAGCGTTGACGAGTTGGTCGCCGCGGGCGATCGCTGAAGTTGAGAGGACCAGTATGAGCTACACGCTGAATGACGAACAACGGGCGTTTCGCGACGTGATGCGCGGTTTCGTGGACGAGCGAATCGCACCGTTCGCCGCCGAGTACGACCGTGCCCAAGTGTTCCCCCAGAAGAGTTTCGACGCGTGCGTCGAGATGGAACTGCCCTCGCTCGGCGTTCCGGCCGCCTACGGCGGCGCGGGCGCGGACATGGTGACCCAAGCAATCATGGCCGAGGAGATCGCGCGGGCCTGTGCGTCGACCTCGGTGACGATGTTGATCTCGAAGCTGGGCATGTTGCCCGTGATCAACTTCGCGTCCGAGGAGATCAAGCGGGCGTACCTGCCGCGCATCGCGACCGGGGAAATTCAGGCGAGCTACTGCCTGTCAGAGGCTGACGCGGGTTCGGACGTGGCGGCTATGCGCACGCGCGCGATCCGTGACGGCGATGACTACATCATCAACGGTTCGAAGTACTGGATCACCAACGCGGGCGTCTCAGAGACTTACACCGTCTTCGCGAGTACCGATCCCGACGCGAAGGGACACGGCATCACGTGTTTCCTAGTGGAGAAGGGCTGGGGCGTTGAGTTCCCGAAGCACGAGGACAAGATGGGCCTCCGGGCGTCGCCCACCGGCGAGGTCGTCTTCAACGACGTCCGAGTGCCGGCATCTCACCGGATCGGTGCCGAGGGCGATGGCTTCAAGATCGCGATGCACACGTTGGACCGCTCACGTCCCACCATTGGCGCCCAGGCCGTGGGGATCGCCCAGGGGGCGATCGATTACGCGGCCCAGTACATGACCCAGCGTCGTGCTTTTGGCTCGCCGATCAGCGATCTGCAGGGGTTGCGCTTCATGTTGGCCGACATGGCCATTCGCACCGAGGCGGCTCGCGCGTTGGTGTATCGCGCCTGTGCCGCGATCGACGACGGCGACCCCGACCACAACCTCAGCTACTTGACGGCGGCCGCCAAGTCGTTCGCGTCAGACACGGCGATGAGCGTCACGGTCGACGCGGTGCAGTTGCTCGGCGGCTACGGGTTCACCAAGGACTTCCCGGTGGAGCGGTTCATGCGCGACGCCAAAATCACCCAGATCTACGAGGGAACCAATCAGGTCCAGCGCGTCGTCGTGGCCAAGCACCTGCTGAGGTAGGTCAAAACCCGAGAATAGCAGGCGATCCGGAGCCGAGTGCGTCGGAGCCGTCGTCGGGCAAACGGCCCCGGACATGGCGGCCAGCGCCATTCGTGGTGACGGTCGCGATGCGAACGCAGGAGGCGGCGCGTCACCGGTCGCCATACCGCCTTCATCCGGCCCATGCTGCTCACGGCGAAGGGTGCCGCTGGTGAGCCTCGTGACGCGGATGGGCCACGATGAAGTCGCTGATTTAGTTTTGCTGAGTTCGGCAGCGCGATGAGATGACATGGGTATTCATCCGATGTAGCGAGAATCCGTTCGATAGCTGAGGCACGGAGTCTCAAGCGCCCTGACGTACATATCGTGGTCGTTGATCCTTGGCCTGTCGCCCCGGGCTTGAGGCGCTGGCCCCCGAGCTCGACGGCGAGGTATTGAGTGGTCAGCTCCCTGTTCGGAAGGCACCGCTGAACGTCAGGTAGCTGGCGTTCTTCAACCCCATCGCGCTCCCGAGGAGCCGGTAAAAGGCGATGGAGGACATGGCCTCACGCACCGTTCCGAGACCCGTGACCGACTGGCAACCAGTTGGGTTCACGTCGATGGCTTCGCCGCCCATACCCTTTTCTCCTCGCACCGCAAAGTCGAGTTCATACAGACC
>JAJZSX010000471.1:2192-2943 GCA_021849435.1 Actinomycetes bacterium
TCGGGCAGCGCACAGGCGGAGGCGGCAACTGCTCGAGCGCCCGCGGCATTCGTCACCGTCACCACGGCGGGGAATGTGAAGTGGAACTGGTTTCCCGGTGCGTGACGGGTGACTATCAGGCGGTCGACCCGTGGGATGACTTGGCAGAGGTAGGCAACGTGGTTCGACGGTGCGGTTGAGGTGGTCGTTGGATTCCCCCTCTGCGAACTGCCGCACGCTGCCAACCCCAGGCCGGTGACCAGCGACACCGGAACGACAGCACATCGTCTGAACCACTTCATCGGATTCCCATAGTCATCACAAGTTTCTGCGTCTCTTACTTACATGCTGTCCGGCCAGTGGCTGCATTTACGCGCACCTCGGGGGAACGCCTCCGATAACCCGAGTGCGACAGAAACTTGGGCATCATCTGTCGAGATGAAGGGCCGAAAGGGACCTATCTATCTCACCTTGTTGCCGAACTCACGATTTGCTAAGACGCGACTGCACGGATTGGCCCACCCATGGTCACAATGGCAGTGATCGACATGACCAAAGAGGCTCTCTTCCCAGTCAAAAAAATGTGGTGCGACTCCGGGATACCCAGGCGGTTCAAGGTGCTGCTCTACGCGCACACGATGGGAGCTCCCGTGCCCGTCGTGGCCAGTAATGGTGGTGTCAAGCCCGCAGTTACCAACGGGGTCACGGTGATGTTCCCACGGAACCGTCCCAGCGCAAAGCGCGACTCGTGTCGTTCGTCGGGGCCCGGTGG
>JAJZSX010000472.1 GCA_021849435.1 Actinomycetes bacterium
ATGACCACCACCATGCGCTGGCCCGAGCGGGTCGCGGGCCACCCCCGGTTCCCGAAGGGCACGGCCGGCGGGTAGGGCGTATCGCGAAATCCCGGGACGGCGAGCAACTCCATGAGTCGACGCATCACGAAGGGCAGGCCGGCGCTGACCACGAGCACGTCGATGCGGCCCTGACTGATCATGTTCAGTCCGATCGGCGCGGCCACGTACGCGAGGACCGCGACCAACCTCGCGCGATTGGAGACACGTCCGCGCAGGAGCCGACCCACGCCGAAGGCCCCGATCGGGATAGCGAAGATCAGCGCGACACGCGGCAGCATGCCCATGCGACCGAGGACGAAGGTGCCGGCGAAGGCGAGGACGCCGTAGCCGGGCATGCCGGGTGTCCCCGTGCCCAGGCCGTTCGGGGACCACGACGCGAAGAAGTGGCGCCACGTCGACCACCACGAGTCCAGGGGAGCGAGTCGTCCGACCAGCGGCAGGTGGGTGGCGACGAGGTTTCGCGAGCCGATCAGCCACAGCACCGAGACGAGCACGAGCGTCAGCGCCTGGGCCCGGAAGCTCGTGAGGAACCGCGACGGACGCCGCACGGCGAGGTCCGTCCGCTGGGGGATGTCGTCGAAGGCGTCGACCTCGGCGAAGGCGGCGGCGAAGCCCACGCCCGCGTCGACCTCGGGCTCCTCGGCCGGCTCCTCGGGGGGCAGGATGCCGCGAGCGCGGTCCAACCCGTCGCGCAAGAGCGTGACGATGAACTTGCGCAGTCGCGTAGCCCCGCCGACCTGGAGACGACGCAGCTCGTCGTCGGTCAGCACGGTGTAGACCCGGCGCTGTCGGCGCCGCTCGCGCACCCGACGTCGATTGTGCACCAGCCATCGCCACGACCCGAGGATGGCACCGACGCGGTCGCCGTCTCGTCCGCCGATTGCCACCACCAGTTCGACGAGGTCGAGCACCAGCAGCATGGCCAGGGTGTTGATGGCGGTCCAGCGACCCCAGCCCGTGGCGACGACCAGCAGGCGGTGGCGCCGCTGGAGGTCCTGACGGCTCGCCTTGCGGGTCCCGATCGCGGTGACCGGCCGCTCCCCGCTCGCCACCGTCTGGCGGTGCGCGACGCGCGCGCCCGGGGCGACGACGATGCGCGCACCGGCGAGCTGGGCGCGCCAGCAGAAGTCAAGGTCCTCCCCGAGCACGGGGATCAGCGGGTCGAACCCCTGGAGAGTCACGAAGAGGTCCGCGCGGATGAGCGTGACGCCGCCGGGCGCCACGAAGACGTCTCGCTCCAAGTCCTGTTGACCGTGGTCGATCTCACCGGGCTCGACACGCTCCTGGACGACCCCGAAGCGGTCGCAGGTCTGTCCGACGTGCAGCAGGGTCATCGGGTCGTCGTAGGCGACGACCTTGGGCGTGAGCACCCCGGCGTTCATCCGGAAGGCCGCCTCGACGAGTCGATGGACGGCGTCGGGGTCGAGGCGCACGTCGTCGTGGCAGAAGAGGAAGAACGTCGCGCCCTCGACGGCGAGCACCGCCTCGTTGCACGCAGCGCCGAAGCCGCGGTTCTCGGCTAGGACGCGGACAAACGCGTCGGGCGCCACCGCGGCCACGCGCGCCGCGACGTGTTCGCTCTCGCCGTTGGCGACCACCAACACGCTGAGCTCGCCGTAGTCCTGGTCGACCAACGACGCGAGCGTGGCCTCGAGGCCCGGCCCCGGTCCCGTAGTAACGACGACGGCGACGACCGCCGGTGCACGAACATCCATCAAGTACTCAAGGCTAGTTGGCCGCCACGGGGCGAACTGGCACGTGGGCGTTGAGTTTTCTAGACGTTAATCAGGGATGTTGGTTCGCGCTGCCCTGGTCCAACACTGCGACGACGTCCTCGAGGGAGGTCGCGAGGGTGATTCGTGGCTCCCACCCCGTCGCGCGCTGGAGTTTGGCGAAACTACCGCGCGAGACGGGGAGTTCGACAGGACGCAGCAGGGTCTCGGACACGTCGAGGCGCACCTGCGGCGCGATTCGCGCGACGAGCCACAGCGCGATGTCGTTGATCGCGACGTCGTGGCCAGAAGCGACGTTGTAGACCTCGCCCGCGACGCCGAAGCTCGACAGCAGACGATAGGCCCGCACGACGTCGCGCACGTCACAGAAGTCGCGGCGAGCCGACAGGTCGCCCACCACCACGCTGGTGGCGCCCTGGTCTCGCGCCGCCACGAGTCGCGACGCGATCGCCGGCACCACGAAGGTCGCCGCCTGGCCGGGACCGATGTGGTTGAACGGGCGCACTATCACGACGTGTTGACCGCGATGCGCCGCCTCGCGCGCCGCGTGCTCCGCCTCGATCTTGGACTGGGCGTAGGGGCTCACCGGCCTCGGCGCGTGACCCTCGTCAATCGGCAGCTCCGACGGGTCAACGACGCCGTAGACGTCCGCCGAGCTGACGACGAGCACGACGGCCTCGGGTGCGGCGCGGCGCGCGGCCTCGAGCACGTTGAGCGTGCCCACCACGTTGACACGGGTGAAGTCATCGGGATTGCGCCAGGACTCACCGACGTGGGTCATCGCGGCCAGGTGGTAGATGACCTGCGGTCCGACGGCGCCCATCGCGACCTCAAGCGCGCCGCGGTCCGTGACGTCGACCTCCCGATCGATGCCGTGCACCTCATCGCCGGCCGAGGTCAGGTGGTCGATCAGGTGTCGACCGACGAAGCCGCCGGCGCCGGTGACGAGGGACCGCGTCATCGGCCCGCCGCCAGGTCGTAGGCCGCCAGGTGACGCTCGACTGACGACGCCCAGGTGAAGGCCTCCGCCCGTTTGCGCGCGCGGCGCCCAAAGTCGAGGCGAGCCTCGCCGTCGAGGTCGATCGCCTGCTGCAGCGTCGCGGCGAGCGCGGACGCGTCGCCCGGTGGGCAGACGAGGGCGGCGGCGTCGGCGATGAACCTTTCC
>JAJZSX010000020.1 GCA_021849435.1 Actinomycetes bacterium
GGCGTTGCCCACCGTCGCCGAGAGCGCGACGAACCGCACCGCCTGGGGCGTGAGGATGAGGACCTCCTCCCAGACGCCGCCGCGGTAGGGATCTTGGAGGTAGTGCACCTCGTCGAGCACCACGAGACCCAGCGAACGCAGCTGGCCCGAGTCCGTGAGCAGCATGTTGCGCAGCACCTCAGTCGTCATGACGACGATCGCCGCGCCGCGGTTGATCGAGGTGTCACCCGTCAGCAGCCCGACGCGCTCGGCACCGAATCGGTCGACGAGCTCGTGGTACTTCTGGTTCGAGAGGGCCCTCAGGGGTGTGGTGTAGAAGGCGCGCCGCGCGCCCTCGATGGTCCGGGTGATCGCGTAGGTCGCGATCAGGGTCTTGCCTGATCCCGTCGGGGCGCTCACGAGGACGTTGACCCCGCGGTCGTAGGCGTCGAGTGCCTCGCGCTGGAAGTCGTCGAGGCCGAAGCCAAGTCCGTCGACGAACTTTCTTCGGGGGTCGGGCTTCACCGGCGAAGCAGCTTGCCAGCCCCGATGGCGAGGAAGTAGAAGGCCGTCAGGGGCACCGCGAGCGCGAGCATCGACAAGGGATCGCCGCTCGGGGTGAAGACCGCCGCGGCGATCGTGATGATGATGAGCGCGTAGCGCCAGGAGTGCAGCAGCTGGCGCGGGGTCACGATGCGGGCGAGCTCGAGGGCGACGAGCACCACGGGGAACTCAAAGGTTACCCCGAAGATGAACATCATCATGATGAAGAGGCTGAGGTACTGGTTCGGGTTGTAGTACGAGACGAGCGTGCTGCCGCCGATGGACTGGAGGAACTTGATCGCGTGGCCAAAGCTGAAGTACGCCACGCCGACGCCCGCGGCGAAGAAGGCGAAGGACGCCGAGACGAACGGGACCGCGTAGCGACGCTCGGCGGCCTTGAGTCCCGGGGTGATGAAGCGCCACACGTGCCAAAAGACGATCGGTGAGGCGAAGAGCAGGCCGCCGAAGAACGCGATCTTGATTCGCAACGTCAGCCCGTCGAGCGGGTTGGTGACGAGGAACAGGCAGTGCTTGGGGGTGGCGCGACAGTAGGGCTCTTGGAGGACCCGCAGGATCGGCGAGTAGAGCAGGAACGCGAGGACGCCGAGCACGATGATCGCCGACGATGCGATCAGGAAGCGGCGCCGGGCCTCGGCGAGGTGTTCGGCGAGGGTCATCCCGGACTGGGCCTGGCGAAATTTAGACACGACCGGTCAGTTCAGCGACGGATCGACGGGAAAGGAGTCGTCCACGACTGGAGCTGGTCGTGGCGTCACCGGTGTCGTCAGGGGGCTCGGTGAGGATCGGTCCACCGTTCGCGCGGGGCCCACCGGCTCGGTGACGTCGGTCGGCGTCTGGTCGGCCGCCGTCATCCCCTCGCGGGCCTCGGCGCGATTGGCGAGCTCGTTCAGCAGGTTGACCGGGCTGCGAACGACCCGGGCGATGTCCCCCGCGCTCGGCAGGTCCGGGATCACCTCGCGGACCTCCTCTTCGACGCGCTCCTGAATCCGTTTGAGGGCTCGCCAGCTGGCGCCGAGCTTGTGGGCGACCTCGGGCAGCTTGTCGGGGCCGAGCAGCAAGAGCACCACGGCCACGATGACCATGATCTTGATCGGGCTCAGGCTGAACACTCCCCCATTGTAGGGGGGTGTGCGGGTCGACTTTAGACCGACCCGATGCGCGACAGCGGCCAGATCCGCACGAACACCTTGCCGATGATCGCACTGGCGGGCAACGGCCCCCAGGACCGGCTGTCGCACGAGTCGGCGTGGTTGTCACCCATCATGAAGTACGAGTTCGCGGGCACGGTGACGTTGCCGATCGGGGCGCCGAGGGGCTCGGTGTGCGGCCAGTTCTCGTCGAGTGGCTTGCCGTTCACGTAGATCGTGTTGCCCTTGGAGGTGAGGTGGTCGCCGGGCAGGCCGATGACGCGCTTGACGTAGACGGGCAGGTTGTCCTGGCACGCCACGTGCGCCGCCTGGGGCGCGCGAAAGACCACGACGTCACCGCGGTTGATCGAGCCCCAGGCCACGCTGAGCTTGTCGACGAGCACGTGGTCGCCGACCATCAGCGTCGGCTCCATCGACGCCGAGGGGATCCAGTAGGTCTGCACGACGTAGGTGCGCAGCAGCAGCGACACGCCCGCGGCCACGACGAGGATGATCAGCCACTCGAGCAGCGACTGGCGGCGCCGCTTCGGCTTGCCGACTCCCTTGACGATGGTCTCGATGGGGTCCCCGGTAACAGGCACGTCAGTGACCGAGGGTTCGGCGTCGTCGTTTGGCACGTCGTAAGGCTAGTCGGCCGCCTTCTAGAGGTCTCGTCGCTCCATCGAGCTCAGGAGCTTCTGGAACCGCTCATCAGTGCTCTTGAAGGGATCCTTCAGCAGAATCGTCCGCTGCATCTCGTCATTCAGCTTCAGGTGCACCCAGTCCACCGTGTAGTCGCGTCGCCACTCCTTGGCCGCGCGGATGAAGGCGCCGCGCATCCGCGCCCGCGTGGTCGACGGCGCCTCGGTCGCGGCACGCGAGATGTCCTCGTCCGTGACGAACCGTCGCAGGTGGCCGCGCTGCTGGCGGCGGTAGTAGAGGCCGCGATCGACGCTGGTGTCGTGATACAGCAGATCGATGAGGGCGACCCGGGGGTCGCTCAACGCGACGCCGTGGCGCTCGCGTTCGCGCTCGATGATTTGCAGTTTGGCGATCCAGTCGACGCGGTCGGCGAGGGTCATCGGATCGGCGCGGTAGTCGTCGATCATCTGGCGCCACAGGCGCACCGCCAGCGCCTGGTCGGTCGGCAGGTCGCGGCTCTGGGCGAACTGCTCGGCGCGCTCGCAGAGGTCGTCTTGGATCTCGATCGCGGTCATGTCTCGGCCCGAGACCAGCTTGATGGGCTCTTTGCTCCACAGGTCGTAGGAGATGTCGCGCAGGGCGTTGATCGGCGAGGCGAGGTTGTAGTCGCGCAGCACCGTCGAACGGTCCTCGATCATCGCGAGCACCACCGACGCGGTGCCGACCTTAAGGAAGGTGGCGAACTCGCTCATGTTCGAGTCTCCGACGATCACGTGGAGCCGGCGGTAGCGCTCGGGGTCGGCGTGGGGCTCGTCGCGGGTGTTGATGATCGGGCGGCTGCGCGTGGTCGCCGAGGAGATCGACTCCCAGATGTGCTCGGCGCGCTGGCTCATGGAGTAGGTGGTGCCCCGTGGCGTGGTCACGACCTTGCCCGCCCCGGCGAAGAGCTGGCGGCTGATGAGGAACGGGATGAAGACCTGCTCGAGGCGCGACAGGTCGTCGAAGCGCTCGATGCAGTAGTTCTCGTGGCAGCCGTAGGAGTTGCCCGAGGAGTCGGTGTTGTTCTTGAAGAGGTAGATGTCCCCGCGGATGCCCTCGGTGGTCAGCTGCTCCTGGGCGTAGGAGACGAGCTCGCGCAGGATCGCCTCGCCGGCCTTGTCCTGGGCGACGAGGTCGCTAAGGGTGTCGCACTCGGCGGTCGCGTACTCGGGGTGGCTGCCGACGTCGAGGTAGAGCCGACTGCCGTTCTCGAGGAATACGTTGCTCGAGCGGCCCCACGCGACGACCTTGCGGAAGAGGAACCGCGAGACCTCGTCGGGGCTGAGGCGGCGCTGGCCCCGGAGCGAGAACGTCACGCCGTACTCGGTCTCGATGCCGAAGATCCGCCGCAGCATCAGGTCACGTCCCGAGCAGCGCCGCGACTCGCTCGTCGGTCAGTCTGGCAAAGGTGCGTCGCCCGCCGGTGTCTTCGAGCACGCACACCTCGAGGTCGGGAACCTCGATGGTCCGGTCGGCGTTCGCCAGCGCCGCCACGGCGTTGCGCAGCGTGACGTCGAGCGGCTCGAGGTCCGACTCGGCGGCACCGAAGCGGGACTTAATCGCCTCGGCGTCGCCCCCGAGGACCGCGAAGCGCGGCTCGTCCGAAATCGTCCCCTCGTAGGCGATGCGAAAGAGCTTGGTCGGGCGGATCGCCGTGCCGAGCTGGGCGACGAGGACCTCGACCTCGAGGGGCTTTTGACCCTCGGTGAACATGTCGCCGATGTGCTGGGCGTAGTAGTTCGCCAGCGCCCGGGCGTCGACGTCCTCGCGTGAGTAGGTGAAGCCCGTCCCGTCGGCCCAGCGGATGCCGGCCTCGCGGAGTCGGTCGAACTCGTTGTACTTACCCACCCCGGCGAAGGCGATGCGGTCGTAGATCTCGGAGATCTTGTTGAGCGAGGCCGACGGGTTCTCCGCGACCATCAAGACCCCGACGTCGTAGATGGCGGCAACGATTGACCTGCCTCGCGCGATGCCCTTCTGGGCGAACTCGGCGCGGTCCTTGATCAGCTGCTCGGGTGAGACGTAGAAGTAATTGCTCATCGCAGCGACCCGCCCGCCACGCCCTGGCTCTCGGTACGACGCTGATTGATGGCGATGAAGCGCTGGGCGACCTCGTCGGCCGGCAACTCGGTGAACCCGTTCTCGTCGAGCGTGACGATCATCGGGTAGAGGTTGCGAACGAAGTCGGGCCCCCCGGTGCTCGGATCGTTGTCACCCGCCTCGTAGATAGCGAGGGCCCCCAGCTCGAGGGCGGCCTCGCGATCCAGATCAGCGCGAAAGCCGAGTCGCAGGGCGCTGTCGGCGAAGGGCGTGCCCGAGCCGATGGTCGCGAAGTCGCGGCGCTCGTAGCAGCCGCCGGCCCCGTCGTACTCGAAGATGCGCCCGTCTTGGCGGCTGGGATCCCAGCCCGCGAGCAGCGGAATCACCATCAACGGGGTGCTGAGGTTGTTTCGCTGGATGATCGGTGACAGGTAGTTCGCCTTGCCCTCGAGGCTGAGCGAGGTGTCGGTCATCTTCTCGTAGTGCTCGAAGGACAGCTGGGCCATGCGGATGAACTCGAGGCCCCTCGCCGCGCTGCCCGAGATCGCCAGGGCCGTAAACCGGTCAGCGGCCTCGATCTTTCGCACGTCGCGACTCGCGATGTAGCTGCTCGTCGCCTGGCGGTCGCCCACCATCACGACGCCGCCGTTGTAGCGCACGGCGATCACGGTCGTGGCGTGACGCGCGTCGGCGTCGGTCATCGACGGCTCGTCGACTAGGCCCGAGAGCTCGGCGTAGCGCACGAACGAGGGGCCGGGATCGTCACTCGCGCTAAAGAGCGGCAGCCCCATCTACTCGCCTCCCTTTTGCACGTAGTTGCGAACGAACTCCTCGGCGTTCTCCTCGAGGACCTCGTCGATCTCGTCGAGCAGGTCGTCCAGATCCGCCTTCAGCTGCTCGCCCTTGGAGGTGTCGACGGGAACCTCAGGCGCCGACTCGGTGGGTCGGGTGACTCGCTGCTTCTGGATACGCTCTTGTTCAACCATGTCATTAGTTCTACCCGCCCAGCGCGGACAATAGGTCTATGGCCGTCGAATTCGTTTCAAAGAGGTGGGCCGTCAGTTCGGCCGTGCCGCGCAGCGGGTCGGGCATGGGCACGCGCTGCAACGGGCCGTCGCCGAGGTCAAAGACGACCGAGTCCCAATTGGCCGCGGCGATCGCGCCGGGGAAACGCTTGACGCACTGACCACGGAAGTACGCGCGCGTGGACGCTGGCGGCTCGAGGATCGCCGATTCGACGGCGTCGTCGTCGGCGAGTCGGCGAAGTCCGACCCGGGCGGCCAGTGACCGTCCGGGTCGCAGGTCGTGGTACTGCAGGTCGATCGCGCGCAGCCGGGCGTCGTCGGCCCCGAGGCCGTAGCGCTCGCGGTAGCCGTCAACGATGCGCTTCTTCGCGACCCAGTCGACGCGATCGGCGACGGCGTCGGGATCGTCGCGCACGCCGTCGAGCATCTCGCGCCACTGGTCCAGGATGAATCGGACCTCGTCGGGCTCGGCCACGGCTCCCCCGCCGTGTTCGGAGACGTAGCGATCGGCGAGTGTCCAGAGCTCGTCCTGGAAGTCCCAGGCGGTGCGGGTGCGCCCGTCGACGCAGTCGACCGCGGTGGCGATCGTGGGGTCCGCCGCGAAGGTCCGCACGGCGCGCACCGGGTCGCGCGGGGCGGCCGGGAATCCGCGTAGTCCTTGATCCTCGAGGGCCGCCAGGAGCAGCGCGGTCGCCCCCAGCTTGACCGCGGTCGCGTACTGGCTCAGGTTGGCGTCCCCGATGATCACGTGCAAACGCCGGAAACGCTCGGCGTCGCCGTGTGGCTCGTCGCGGGTGTTGATGATCGGACGCTTGAGCGTCGTCTCGAGGCCGACCACCTCCTCGAAGAACTCCGCGCGTTGGCTGACCTGGAAGGCGGGACGCGCTAGGTGTCCCGACTCGCCCTCGGCGCCCACCTTGCCGGCGCCAACGACGATCTGGCGCGAGACGAAGTGCGGGACGAGGGCCCGCACGAGGTCAGCGAACTCGACGGAGCGAGCCACGAGGTAGTTCTCGTGGCACCCGTAGGAGTTGCCCTTGCCGTCGGAGTTGTTCTTGTAGATCGTGATCGCCTGGGCGGGCTCGAGGGTGTCGTTGGCGAAATCCTGCGCCCGGCGCAGCACCACCTCGCCCGCCGCGTCAAATCGCACGGCCTCAAGGGGCGTGCGACACTCGGGTGAGGAGTACTCGGGGTGCGCGTGGTCCACGTAGAGCCGGGCGCCGTTGGCGAGCACGGTGTTGGCGAGCTGGGTCTCCACGATCGGGGCAAAGGCGGTCAGCCCGGCGATTCCTCGGGCGTCCACGCCCGGCGTCTCGCCCTCGAAGTCCCAGTTGATGTGGGTCAGCCCCCGTTGGGCGTAGGCGTTGACGATGACGCTCGAGGCGATGATCGGGTCCTGGTCGGGTCCGCCCGCGATGCCGAACTCGGTCTCGATCCCGATGACTTTGGCGATCGCCACAGGACTACAGGTACTGGCCGGTGCCGACGTGCTGGATCGAGCGGCCGCCCTTGGCCTCGGCCTCCTCGCGGTTGATGAGGGTCCGGATGAACACGATCCGCTCGCCCTTCTTGCCCGAGATCCGCGCCCAGTCGTCGGGGTTGGTGGTGTTGGGCAGGTCCTCGTTCTCGCGGAACTCCTGGCGGATCGATTCCAGCAGGTCGTCGATGCGCAGCCCTCTCGGTCCACCGCCGATCTCTCGCTTGACCGCGAGCTTCTTCGCGCGACGCACGATGTTCTCGATCATCGCGCCCGAGGCGAAGTCCTTGAAGTAGAGGACCTCCTTGTCGCCACCTTGGTAGGTGACCTCGAGGAAGCGGTTCTCGTCGTCGATCCGGTACATCGCCGCGACCGTCTGCTCGATCATCGCGGCGATGGCCTTGTCCCGGTCGCCGCCACCGAGACTCTGCACGGCGGCGGCGTCGATGGGCAACGAGGGGTGGATGTAGCGCTGGAAGATCTGCGCGGCGGCCTCGGTGTCGGGCCGTTCGATCTTGATCTTCACGTCGAGTCGCCCCGGTCGCAAGATCGCCGGGTCGATCAGGTCCTCGCGGTTCGTCGCGCCGATGACGATGACGTCGCGCAGGGACTCCACGCCGTCGATCTCGGCGAGCA
This sequence comes from Actinomycetes bacterium, assembly GCA_021849435.1. The sequence continues at coordinate 7,530 of JAJZSX010000020.1, forward strand.
GCTGGGGAACGATCGTGGACTCCATGTCCGAACTGATGCCCGTGCCGCGGGTGCGAAAGAGCGAGTCCATCTCGTCGAAGAACACGATGACCGGCACACCCTCCTCAGCCTTCTCGCGCGCTCGCTGGAAGACCAGTCGAATCTGGCGCTCGGTCTCGCCGACGTACTTGTTGAGCAGTTCGGGGCCCTTGATGTTCAAGAAATAGGAACGCACGTTGCGATTGCCGCTCAGTTCGCCCACCTTGGCCGAGAGCGAGTTGGCCACGGCCTTGGCGATGAGGGTCTTGCCGCAGCCTGGCGGGCCATAGAGGAGGATCCCCTTCGGGGCGGGCAGTTCGTACTCGGTGAACAGCGCACGGTGTAGATAGGGCAACTCGACGGCGTCGGTGATCAACTCGATCTGCGAGTCCAGGCCGCCGACGTCGGCGTAGGTGATGTCGGGCACCTCTTCGAGTACGAGTGCCTCGGCCTCCTGGCGGGCGAGTTTCTCGGTCAAGAGGTTGGACCTCGTGTCGAGCAGCAACGCATCGCCGCTGCGCAGCCGCACGTCGCGCAGCGAGTCCGAGAGCTCGACGACCCGCTCCTCGTCGGCTCGACCGTAGATGAGGACGCGCCGATCGTCAAGGACGTCCTTGACGGTCACGACCTCGCCCTGGCCGTCAGGGTCGCGCACCCCGATGACGGTGAAGGACTCATTCAGCACGACCTCGTCGCCGCGGGCGATCTGGTGGGGGTCGATCGCCGGGTGCAGCGCGACGCGCATCTTGCGCCCGGCGGCGAAGATGTCGACGGTGCCATCGTCGTTGAAGTCGGTGAACGTCCCGTAGACGGCCGGCGGCTGAGTCAGCTTGTCCACTTCGTCGCGCAGCGCGGTGATCTGGTCACGGGTCTGCTGGATCGTGATGCTCAGCTTCTCGTTGTTCGAGCGGGCCTGGGCGAGGTGACCGCGCGTCTCGAGCAACTGCTCCTCGAGCAACTCGATCCGCCGGCTGTAGAACTCCGAATCGCTCAGCGACTCGCTCACCGAGCGGCTCCGCCCCGCGATGTCTTCGCCGTGTTCGTCGGGTTCGCGGGCATGGAATCGGTCCATACCGTCACCCTAGACTTCCGTGATTGCGCGCGTGGTCGCGGTCCGGGACTGCTCGGTGCCCCGCTAGCATGACCAGACAAGAACAGCCCCGGGAGGACGTTGGCATGAAGGTGTGGATCGACCAGGATTTGTGCACGGGCGACGGCCTCTGTGAGGAGATTTGCCCCGCCGTGTTCACGCTGCTCGATGACGGTCTCGCCTACGTCAAAGAGGGTGCTGACGTGAAGAGCTCGCCCGGCGGCGCCGCTGGCGTAGCCGTGGTGCCCGCGGAGTTCGAAGACGCCGTCGTCGAGGCATCTGAAGAGTGTCCCGGCGAGTGCATCTTCATCGAGCAGGACTGACCGACTGGTCCCTCGGCGTCGTGGCCAGCCGCCGCGCCGACGTCAAGAAGCCGGTGTGGGCAACCATGCGATGGTCCGGTCGGACCGAGCGGCCGTCGACGTGCCACGTCCGACGCAGGATCTCCACCGTTTCGGCGAGCCCGAAGGCGTAGCGGTTGAGCGTCTCGCGCAAGAGCTGGGTCTGATTGATCGTTGGCAGGTAGGCCAGCAGGATGCCACCGGGACGCAGCGCCGTGGTGGCGTGCTCGACAACCGCCCACGGTTCGGGCATGTCGAGCAGGATCCGATCGAAGTCGTCACCGTCGATCCCCTGGGTGACGTCGCGGATCTGGACGTCGTAGTGCACGTCGTCTCCGAGCATGTCGCGCACGTTCTGCTTGGCGTGCTCAGCGAAGTCCTCGCGGATCTCGTAGGCGGTGATGCGCGCGCCCGCGCGCAGCAGGGTCATAGACAGTGCGCCCGAGCCGACTCCCGCCTCGAGAACCTTCTGGTCCGGGGCGATGTCGCCCTGCAGCAGGATCGCGCCGAGGTCTTTGGGGTAGATCACCTGTGCGCCGCGCGGCATCTTCAGTACGACGTCGGTGAGCGTGGGCCGCAGCACGAGGAAGCTTCGCTCGGTGTTGCTCGAGATCAACGATCCCTCGACCGAACCGATCACGTCGTTGTGCTGCACGATGCCGGCGTGGGTGTGAAAGGCGGCGTCGGGTCGAAGGGTGATGAGGTAGCGCCGATCCTTCGCGTCGATCAACATCACGCGTTCGCCAGCGTCGAGCGTCGACTTCACGGTTTCTGTCGTGACGCGCGGCGTCCGAGGGATCGGGCGGCACCGTCGAGCAGCCGGAGTACGACCAGTCCGCCGAGCACGCCCGACCACTTCTTGGATCGTTGACCGAGCGCGCGCGCACCGACCAGGCCGATGGCGAGTTTGAGGATTCGCCGCACTAGGACCGACTCCGCTTGGGCCGGCTTCGCCGACCGCGCCAGAATCCCCAGACGTAGCCGACGAGCAGTCCGCCCACGCCCGCGAGCGCGGTGTCGGCGGGATCGTCGGTGCGCATGGCGAGCGGGTGGGCCGGCACAACCTCGCGCAGCGTTCGCTCCAGATCGCGCCTGGTCGCCGAGTCGCTCACGACTTGTCCTTGAGTCGACGTCGTACCGAGGCGTCAGCGACGATCCGCCACGCGGTCAGCCCGAGTACGCCGATCGCGGCGACCGCCACGATGAGGTACGGCAGCCACGAGAGCGAGCCGTCCAAGACCCGGAACTGCTGGAGGAAACGAAGCAGACCGATCAGCAGCATGAGCGAGCCGAAGCCGACGAAGATGCTGCCGATCGCGCCGAAGGCGGCGTAGCGGGCGACGTCCTTGAGCGGCTGGATAGTCTCTTCTTTCACGTATCGAACGACGAGATCCTTGATTTCGTCGAAATCGCGTCGCAGTGACGCGCCTCGAAGGACCTTTCGCCACGACGGAAGCTTCACGGCCTCAGCCTACTCAGTGCGGTCGCGAATGACGTACGTGGAACTGGCGGTCGCCACGAGCAGCGCGTCCTGGTCGACGATGGTCGCCTCGACGAAGGCGACGAGCGAACCGGCCTTGACGACGGTGGCGGTGCAGGTGAGTGTCGAGCCATCGGGCACCGGGCGCAGGAAGGAGATACGCAGATCGGTGTTAGCGACGAAGACCTTGCGCTCCCCCACCGCCGACACCGCGGCCGCCCCCATCGCCGAGTCCGCGATGGCCGCGAGGAAGCCGCCCTGCAACGTGCCCGCCGGGTTGAGGAATCGCTCGTCGATGCGGGCCCGCCAGACGCTCGTGGAGCCATCGGGGCTCGCCACGCGCGTCAGGCCCAGCGTCAGGTCGCAGGCGGGTGGGATTTGGAGCATGCCTCAGGGTACCGGGCACGGAGCCGCCGACGGAAAGTTAGGTACTGTTCTAGCCATGGTCGACCATCTCTTTTCCGGCGCGAACGAACTCGAAGGTCGCGCGATCCGCGAGATAATGGCCTTGGCCATGGACGCGCCGGCCAAGGCCAAGTCGGGTCACACCGGGACGGCCATGGCGCTGTCGCCCCTGGGCGTGACCCTCTTCGGACGGTTGATGCGTCACGACCCCACTGACGCCCAGTGGGTGGACCGGGACCGGTTCATCCTGAGTTGCGGACACGCCTCGATCCTGCAGTACGGCCTCGCGCGAGCCTTTGGCTACGACCTGGACGAGCAGGATTTGCGCAGCTTCCGCCAGCCCCACTCGCGCACGCCCGGACACCCCGAGCGCGGCGTCACGCCCACCGTGGAGGTGACGACCGGGCCACTCGGCCAGGGACTGGCCAACGGCGTGGGCATGGCGATCGCCGAGCGGATCCTTCGCGCCGATTTCGGTGAGGACCTGGTCAATCACCGGACCTGGGTGATCGCCGGTGACGGCTGCCTGGAAGAGGGCATTAGCCACGAGGCGGCGTCCCTCGCGGGATCGCTCGGCCTCGATCGCCTGACGGTGTTCTACGACGACAACCACATCACGATCGACGGTCCGACCGAGCTCGCGATGCACGACGACGCGGCCGCGCGCTTTCGCGCCTACGGCTGGCACGTGATCGAGCTCGGCGAGCGCGCGAACGACCTCGACGCGATCGAGGCAGCCGGCGCCGAGGCGATCGCCGAGACCGATCGGCCGACGCTCGTGATCCTGCGCTCGCACATCGGCTTTCCCTCGCCCGAGATGATGGACCGGCGCGAAGCCCACGGATCGCCCTTCAGCGCCCAGGCGATTTCCCAGGTCAAAGAGATCCTCGGCGTTCCCGACGAGGCGTTCCACCTCGATCCGGAACTGCCCTCGGCCATGGTCGAGGCGCTGGGTGAGCGCCGCGCCCAGCACACTCGCTGGGAGGCGGCCGTGGTGGCCGCGGGCGACCGCGGCTCGCGTCTTCGCCACCAGTACGAGACGAACGGGGCCCTCGAGAAGCCGGCGCCGGTCGAGTACTTCGCCGGCGGCGCACGCGTCGCCACGCGAAAGGCCATGCAGCGCGCGATGGACACCTGGGCGTCGCACACGCCCGGCCTGACCGCCGGCTCGGCCGACCTGACCGACAACACCGGCGTCGTCCTGGGTGGCGTGCCCCAGGGGGCGTCGGCCCCCGGCGGTCGCCAGATCCACTACGGCGTGCGCGAGTTCGCCATGGGCGCGGTCCTCGTTGGCCAGGCCGCCCACGGTGGTATTCGACCCATCGGCTCGACCTTCTTCGTCTTCAGCGACTACGCCCGACCCGCCATCCGACTTGCGGCCCTCAGCCACGTGGGAACCCTGTTCGTCTTCACCCACGACTCGGTCGGCGTCGGTGAGGACGGTCCGACGCACCAGCCCATCGAGCATCTGATGGCGCTGCGCGCGATGCCCCACTTGCACGTCGTGCGGCCCTCGGACGCCAACGAGACCCTCGATCTGGTCGCGGCGTACCTCGCGGACGAGAATCCCCCGGCCACCGCGCTCGTGCTCTCGCGCCAGGACGTCACGGTCATGAACGACGACGACCGGCGTGCCTCCGCGGCCGGCGCCGCCCGGGGCGGCTACGTCGTGCGCGAGGCGGACGACGCCCAGTTCACCCTGGTGGCGACGGGTTCAGAAGTGGCGATCGCGATCGACGCGAGCGAACAGCTGGCGGCTGACGGCGTCGTCACGCGCGTCGTCGCCCTACCCTGCTGGACCTGCTTCGAAGAGCAGCCCCGCGAGTACCGCGAGGCGGTGCTTCGCCGCACGGTGCCCTCGGTCTCGCTTGAGGCCGGCGCCACCCTTGGCTGGTCGCGCTACGTCGATCACGCGCTTGGCATCGACAACTTTGGGTTGTCGGCGCCGGGCGACTACGTCTTTGACTACTTCAGCATTAGCGCCCAGCGACTCGTTGACCACATTCGCGAATGGTTAGGAGCCTCGTCGTGACCCGATTGCATGACCTCTTCAACGACGTTGGCCAGAGTCCGTGGATCGACAACATCCGCCGCGACTGGCTCGACGACGGCACCCTCGCGCGCCTCGTGGACGAGGGCGTTCGCGGGGTGACCTCGAACCCCTCGATCTTCGCCAAGGCCTTCGCCACCTCGAGCGCCTACGACGCGCGCGTCGCCGAACTGAGCTCCGAGGACCCCGAGTGGGTCTTCGAACATCTCGCGGTCCAAGACGTGCGCGACGCCTGTGACGCGCTCGGCGCGCTGCACGAGGCGTCGCGCGATGACTTCGCCACCGGTAGGCGCCGCTACCTCGATGGCTTCGTCTCCCTCGAGGTCTCGCCGCGCCTGGCGCACGACGCGCCGGCGACGATCGACGCCGCCCGCCGCCTCGCGACGGCCGTGGGCCGCGCGAATGTGATGATCAAGATCCCCGCCACGCTCGCCGGCCTCGAGGCCATTCCCGTGGTGCTCGCCGATGGCATCAACGTGAACGTCACGCTCATCTTCTCGATCGAGCGCTACCGGGCCGTGATGGACGCCTGGGCCAGCGGGCTGGAGCTGGCCGCCGAGCGCGGCCGCGACCTCGGCTCGATCGCCAGCGTGGCCTCGTTCTTCGTCTCGCGCCTCGACGTCGCGGTAGACCAACTCCTCGAGCCGAGCGACCCGCGACGCGGCACCGTCGCGGTCGCGCAGGTGGCGCAGGCCTACGCGGCCTACCTGGAGGTCGTGGGCGGAACACGCGTCCAGGCTCTGCTTCGCCGCGGGGCCCAGGTGCAGCGACCACTCTGGGCCTCCACCTCGACCAAGAACCCGGCCTACGACGAACTGCTCTACGTCGACTCGATCGCCGCGAACGAGACCGTGAACACCATGCCAGACGCGACCCTCGCCGCCGCCCTGGCCCGTGGCTCCTTTGCGGCGTCGGTGCTGGGCGACCCAGACCGCACTGCGGCGGCCCTGGCGACACTCGACGGGCTCGCGCCAACCGTCGACCTCGCGGCCGTCACCCAACGCCTCGAGGACGAGGGCGTCGCGGCCTTCATCGCTTCCTACGACGAACTGCTCGAGACGGTGAGCGAGAAGCTGCGCCGGCGCGTCTGAGCGCCTGGCGTCTCGTCGCGCCCGTAGGGCGTGCCGACGTCGCCAGTAGGATGCACCCATGACGAAGCCATCCCGCGACGGTGTCGTTTCGGACCTGATCACGGCGACTGCCGCCGAGGTGGCGCCCGCCGCGTTCCTCCTGGCCCGACGCGCACACGGCCACGTGGTCACCTACTCGCCCAAGGTCTTCATCCCCCTGACCAAGCTCTGTCGGGATCGCTGCGGGTACTGCACCTTCGCCCAGGCGCCCGCGCACGTGAGTGCCCCGTTTTTGTCGCTCGACGAGGTGATGGCCATCGCCCAGGCGGGGCGCGACGCGGGCTGCACCGAGGCGCTCTTCACGCTTGGTGAGCGGCCCGAGCTGCGCTACGACGACGCCGCGCGCTGGCTCGCGGCGAGGGGCTATCGCTCCACCGTCGACTACCTCGCCACCGCGGCCCAGATGGTGCTCGACGGCACGGGTCTCTTGCCCCACGCGAACGCCGGCGCGCTCTACCGGCACGAACTCGACCAGCTGCGCGCCTCGTCGGTGTCCCAAGGCATGATGCTCGAGTCGCTCGCCACCTTGCCGGCCCACCGGCTGTCGCCGGACAAGGACCCCCAGCGGCGCCTCGACACCCTGCGCTTCGCCGGCGAACTGCGAATCCCCTTCACCACGGGCCTGCTCGTGGGCATCGGCGAGACCCGCGCGCAGCGCGTCGAGGCTCTCGAGGCGATCCGCGAGTCGCACCTCGAGTTCGGTCACGTCCAAGAGGTCATCATTCAGAACTTCCTGCCCAAGGCCCGGACCGCGATGGCGGGCGAGCCGCCCGCGAGCGACGAAGAGTTCCACTGGACGATAGCGACGGCCCGGCTGCTGCTACCCGACGACATCCACCTCCAAGCGCCCCCGAACCTCAGTGACGACCCGGCCGGACTGCTCGACTACGGCATCGACGACTTCGGCGGGATCTCGCCGGTGACCATCGACCACGTGAACCCCGAGCGTGCCTGGCCCGCCGTGGGCATCCTGCGTCGCCAGGTGGAGCTGCGCGGCCTGCACCTGGTGCCCCGGCTCCCGATCTACCCCGAGCACCTCGGTCGTCACGAGGAGTTCATCCACGACCACGTCCGGCCCTTCGCCCTAGCGAGTGCCGACTCGACGGGCCGGGCCCGTGATGACGGGTGGGCGTCGGGCTCGGACGCGCCCCCACCGGAAGCCCCGGTGTCGCGCGTGCACACCTCGGCCGTCGAGGAGATCCTCGCGCGCTACGAGCCGGGCTACCCCTTCGAGCACTTCGAGCTGGTGACGCTGCTCGAGGCTCGCGGCGGGGACTTCAACGCCGTGGTCGAGCTCGCCGATGACGTGCGGCGCCGCTTGGTCGGCGACGAGATCACCTACGTCGTGAATCGCAACATCAACTACACGAACGTCTGCACGTTCAAGTGCCGCTTCTGCGCCTTCTCCAAGGGTCCGCTCTCGCTCAACCTGCGCGGCGACCCCTACCTGCTCGGACTCGACGAGATCGCCGAGCGGGTCCGCGAGGCCGAACAGCGCGGCGCGACCGAGGTGTGTCTCCAGGGCGGCATCCACCCGAACTTCGATGGCGAGTACTACCTCGACGTGGTGCGCGCCGTGCACGACGCGTCACCGACGATGCACATCCACGCCTTCAGCGCCCTAGAGGTCTTCGAGGGCGCCCGGCGCAGCGGTCAGGACCTTGAGACCTACCTGACCGGGCTGCGTGACGCGGGATTGAAGACGTTGCCGGGAACGGCCGCCGAGATCCTCGACGACGACGTTCGCGCCATCCTCTGTCCCGACAAGCTGAACACCCAGCAATGGCTCGACGTGCACCGCGCCGCGCACCACGTTGGTCTGCACTCGAACGTGACGATCATGTTCGGGGCGGTCGAGGGGGCCGCAGCGTGGGCGACGCACTTGCTGGTGACGCGCGACCTGCAGCTCGAGACCGGTGGCTTCACCGAGTTCGTCCCGCTGCCCTTCGTCCACATGGCGACGCCGCTCTTCTTGCGC
>JAJZSX010000473.1 GCA_021849435.1 Actinomycetes bacterium
CGACACATACGAACACGAAATCGACATCGACCATGGCCTCTTCCAAGGTGTCACACGGACGCAACCGACCGGCATCAATCCCCTCTCGCAGAAGCCCTGAAAGACCAACCTCGACCGTCGCGGTCCGTCCAGATCGGATTGAAGCCACTATGGACGGGTCTCGGTCATAGACCGTGACGTTGTGTCCAAAGTGACTGAGCACCGCCGCCGTAGGCAAACCCACGTAGCCAGCACCAATAACGCAGATGTGTTGCTTCCGTAACGATGGACTCATTGTCCACATCCATCTTCACGTTCGCTCTCCGAGTGAAACTGCGAGCGAGATTTGGGTTCAGCGCCTCGAATGGATACTCGGGAGGTCTTCACACGACTGCCAGTTACGCATAGTCTCCCGTTCAAGTCTGTCCCTTGTCGACGACGCTGACATCACAATATCTTGAGCCAAAGCCGAACCACCACTCGTCGTCAGCGACACCACTCGAGGCGTTAAGCAGCAACGAACGTCCGACCTTCGCCACTTCTTGACTCGTCATTAGTATCGGTCCGACCCGCTCACTCGGTGAAAATCGACGAACAATGAATCGACGTTTACCACCGCGACCTCCATCGTGTCGCACCCACCACGTGATTCGTGGCGAGAGGCAACCTCGCCACTAGGTGTTTCACGAGGAAGTCGTTGTTGGATCGCCGACCGCACGGCTCCCACGAGTTCGAACGATCCAAATTCCGATCATGCCCCTCGCGAAACCGATGGACGTTGCGAATAGGCCGACGACAACGCGCCCGAGCCTCCGTACCTCGGTCCGCGGGTCACGAGGTAGTGCCGAGATACTGGCCGCGATCTCGAGAGGGATCGCTCGCGCGATGTAGGAGCGCTCGCTCGAGAGTCCATCCGCCGCTCCAGCCAGTGTGGATACGGCAGCCTTGGAAACCCCCTCGGACCAACATCGTCGAACCATGTATTGCCACGTCAGGCGCGATGCCGGAACCCGATGATGAACGATTGCAGTGCGACTCAGAACGAATCGATCATTCGAAACGTTTCTCGCGTAGCGGATACACAGTTCGGTCTCCTCACAGCCCGAGGCGTTGGCGCCCACGCGGCCCAACTCCGTGCTGAATCCCCCGGCCACGTCGAACACCGACGAGCGAAACGCCATGCTGGCGCCGATGGGATTACGTATTTCGTGACCATCCGCGGGGAGCCCCGCGTAACTGCAGCCGAGCACCCAGAGAAACGTCTCGGGGAACCATCGTGGTGGCTCGGCGGGCCAGCTCGGTACCACCCAACCTCCGACGCCCGCCACCCGAGAGTCGCGAAATGGCGCGACAAGTTCTTCAAGCCACGACTGGTCGGCTACGGCGTCATCATCAAGAAATGCCACCACCTCACCGCTAGCCGCGCGCCAACCAGTATTTCGCGCGCCCGAGAGCCCGCGTTCATATTGGTTCTCCAGTACCTCAAGATCAACAAACGCCGCGCGAGCGCGTGCGGCCAGCGACGGGTTGTAGTCGATGACCAACAACAATTGATCCACCGGTACCGACTGAGCGCGACAGGACGCAATCGCCATTGCGATATCGTCCCACCGGTCCTCAGTGTACGCACAGATCACTACGGATTTTCTCATCGGCTGATGTGCTGGATCTGATCACTGATGGCGTCATCGCCAAAGGTGAAGCGATGAATACGAGCGGCGAGGTCCGGCCAACTGTCGGCTTGAGGAAAGATGAGTTCCGCTATCCGAAGCGCGTGCATCAATGCCACATGCACCGAGGGCGGCCGTCGGGCATCGGCAACGAGGCCACCAACGTAGCCGTCACCGACGGCCGTGTAGTTCGAGGAGAGCAGGACAACGGTCGCAACCCCAAAATAGGTGGCCACGTTGAAGACGCGCGAGTCCAACGTCGGATCGGCGACGACCACCGCTGACGATTGACCGACGAGCACTTCCACTTCCCCGTCGTCCAAGTCGCGACCTGCAAGTTCGACCCAGTCGGCATGGTGACTCTCGCCAACGAGCCGCTCAATTGTCGAACCGCTGTACCGCATGATGACTCGTAATCGATAAAACTGGATCCACTGGTCGGGGATCGCGTCAAACGCCGCGAGGAGCGTGGTGAGCGTATCGACGTCATCGCGAGGCAGGAACGCCGTCACGGTATTCACCGTGAAGTTCGTCAACCGCCGCCTTTCGCCAAGTGCAATAGCCCGGTGCCACTCCACTCGCGGTCCGTCAGGGCCGAGCAACTCACCCAATCGGGTCGACGTGTCGGCGTCCCCGACGACCAACAGGCCGGCGCCCTCCACCTCGTCAGCAATCGCTCGCAGATTGTCGACCGTCATTCGTGGTGGTATGGCGTAGAGGACCGCGCAGTTCAATGAACACGAAGCCGCTGCGGCCGTGAACTGTGAAATCCAACGATTGTCAATGCCGGTCCACGCGTAGGCAACGACGTAATCGAATTGGTTGCGTAACAGTTCCACAAAATGTTGCTGGCGCTGGCGGGCCTTGAGTGAAGGTGGCATCGTCAACACGGGTATTTCAGCAACGCGAGGGTGCACTGTAGTCAATGGGCGTGCACGGTGGAGTCCAGAGATGAAGGAGGGGTCGGGATCGACTTCTAGTCGAACGACCTGAATGAGGGTCGACAGAGAGTGGGCGACTTCGGCGACGACGAGTCCGGGGATAGACACCGATGAACCGGGTCCCGCAACCAGGACTTGACCGTGTCGTTTCGCACTAGTCGGCATTGATCTCATATGGTCGGAATCTTTCACGAAGAATCACTTTCAAGATTCGGAATCCATCTCGAAGCGCATGTAAGTTGCTTGTCCCATGTAGACGATGGGATTCGTAGCACGCCACCTCAGTCACCCGTAACCGAGCGCGTCGAACCCTGATCCCGATCAAGGTCTCCACCTCGAA
>JAJZSX010000474.1:0-1702 GCA_021849435.1 Actinomycetes bacterium
GGACAACCTCGTCGTCGACGACTCGGGCCCGGTAGACGAGCCGCTCGCATTCGGGGTCGAGCAGCCGCAGATCCCGCAGGGCCGTGGCGACTTCGTCGGAGACGACCACGTCAGCGACTACGCCGTCGTGTCGATCGGGTCGTCGCGTCCGGAGATCGAAATAGGTGCCCTCCCAGCCGCTGATCACGCCCTCGTCACCGCACGAGGTACAGCGCCACTCGATCCGGGCCGGCACGTCAGACCGGAAGACGGAGATGCGACCCGGGCAGGGTCTCCTTCCCGGCCGCCGGCGACACGGCAGGGCGCTCACCCAGGCGGCACTCGCCTCGGCGGCGGTGGCTGCCCGCACGACGTTCCCGAGCTGCTCGGCCAGTTTGCGAGCGGGCCCGGGGGCGTCGTCCGGCATGTCGAGGAAGTGGCGAAGGTCGGAGACGAACATTCCCGATGACTGTACCAACGGCGCTGACCACCGGGGGACGTCGATCTGCGGCGCCTCGATCCCTTCACGAACCCGCGGACGGTGTCGATCACTACGTTACGCGCGTAGTAGTACACTTCTTGAGGAGGTAATACCTGATGATCACGACGGTCAATCCAAAGGGACAGGTCACCATCCCCGAGCCGCTGCGTGACCGCTACGGATTCCCGCCAGGCACGAAGGTCGTGTGGCTGGAGCGCGACGGCGACCTCATCCCCAAGCCGCTGCTGTCGGTCGAGCAGTTGCGTGGGCGCTTCAAGGGGGCCGAGTTGACGACGATGCTGCGGGAGGAGCGCCTCCGGGACCGCAAGCACGAAGATGGCTGACCGCGTCGTCCTCGACGCTCACGCTGTCCTCGTCTTCCTCGGCGAGGAGCCCGGTTGGACCGAGGTCGAGGAGATTCTACGATTCGGCGAGCCGTGGATGACGCTCGTCAATCTCGGAGAGGTCGCCTACATCCTTGAACGCGCCTCCGGCGCCGCAGCCGCCGACGAGGTGTGGGCGAACCTCCGGGCGGAGAGCCGGCCCGGCGGGGTGTCAGTTCGCTGGATCGACATCGACGACACCCTCGTGCGCCGGGCCGCGGTCCTCAAGGCGCGAGGGGGGCTCAGCTATGGCGACGCCTTCGCCGCTGGAGCCGCGTCGGTGCTCGACTGCCCGGTTCTCACCGGCGACCCGGAGTTTCGGGTGGCCGAGGAGCTCGGGGTGACGGTCCGATGGCTCGGACGCCGGGCCTAGCGTCCTTCGCGGGGGGCTCACCTCGCCATCGCCAACTCCGTGCAGAGCACCGGCTTGGGCGTCGAGTACTAATCGGCCCGACGACCTGAACGTCCTAGATACTCAGTTCCGAAAGGGTCCGCGTCACGGCCGCCACGTACGACGTGCAGATGACCTCAACGGTGTCGGGATCCATGGCGAGCTGCATGGCACGCGCGGCCATGTGAACGCCGGCTTGACCTCGCCGTCCAAAGAGTTCCGTGAGGTACGTCACGGCAGTGCTGGTGGCATGTCCGGCGAGGGGATCGACGATGAGAGTGGACAGTGTTCCTCCGACTTCTCTAGGGTCCGTGGTCTGCATGATACGGACCACGTCGGCGGCGTCCTTGTCGTCAAGTCGATCCTTGCGTCCACTCGCAGCACGGTCATGAATCTTGTGGGCCTTGGCGACAAGCAGAGCCCCCATTCCCGCAACGTCCACTTCGATTGATCGGGAGTCAGTCCGAT
>JAJZSX010000474.1:1712-2927 GCA_021849435.1 Actinomycetes bacterium
GAATGATCAACGAGTGCTGGCTCCAGGCCGATGGTGGTACGTGCGGCTCGTTTTCCGTGAGCTGCAAGGCGCGCTCCCCGGCGTCCGCCGGGGTTCGCCGCACCTCGTGGCACGATGAGGTCCACGGGAATCAATTCGATTTTTCCCCTCACGTCGACGGGCTCGACCCAAATTCCCGGCTCTTCGTGGCCCTGGTCTCTCCTCGTCTGGGTGAAATTTGCCTCGCGCATCGCGTGGTCGAGTAGTGGATCATCTCCAAGGAGGGTCGGATTGAGCGCCAAGTCCCCGTCGGTTGTGTAGGGGGCGATCGCGAGATCGGCATCTCCGGTTCGCAGATAGATGGCCTGCGCGCCAACAACAATGACTGCTTTGCCGTGAGGCGCCAGCGCAAAAAGTGCGTCAAGAAGGACTCCGCGAGCGGCAACGTAGAGAGGCTCGAACTCTGCCATCACAACTCGGTCGACGACGTGTCCGGCAACGCCGAGATCGACGGCAGGCGCCACTGCTCCTCGTTCTCCTCCATCCAGGTGGTGAGGGCATCCCCCTCCGCCGGCATTCGTCCATTGCCGGTTAAGCAGTCAGCTGCAGTTTGGGAAACCGCGACGTACGTGACCCCCGACTGCTCCGTGGTGCGCGTCCACACAACCGGATCAAATGGTCTCAAGAGAGCAACGTTGCTGCCACGATCGGCGGGAAGAAGTCGAAGCTCCTCTGCTAGCGCGTGTGGCTCGGAGCAGTACATCACGAGGAGCGACGGCGCGGCAACGGGTGCGAACCGGATGGCGGAGAAGGACCCGGTGACGGCGACAGTGGGGGAACGTGAGGACAACGAACCGAGACGGCTGAGAACCGCCTGCGGGCCCCCAGGAGCGACGAAGGACGACGTTTCGTTGGACTTGAAGACGTCGTACGTCTGGGTCCAACGCCGTAGGAGCTGTGGAATGTCGACGGCAACGACTTCACCTCGTCGCGCCCGTTCGATCAGCGCGTCGTCGTCGAGTGATGTGAGAAGGCGCGAAATGTATCCCGGCGCGAGACCGGTGACTTGAGCGATCTGACTCACGCCGTATGGTGGCGCGACGTCAATGAGCAGGCGCGCCAGGCGCCCGGCTTTAGACCCCTTGAGACGGGCTGGCGCACGTGGTGCGGGCGCTGGGTTTCGCAGTGCGCCGCTATTGGTGATGAACAACGGCGGATGGTTCTTTGCAGGGCGGA
>JAJZSX010000475.1 GCA_021849435.1 Actinomycetes bacterium
GCCACGGTGCGCAAGCGCCAGTCGATCCGCTCGTACTACACCTTCACGACGCTCGCGGTCGACCGGTACTTCATCAACGGCAAGTTGACACCGGTGCTTATCGGGGCGCGCCAGCTCAACCCCGCGAACCTCCCGTCGCCGAGTTGGGTCAACTCGCACCTGCAGTACACGCACGGCATCGGCGCGGCCGTGGTGATCGCCAACTCGGTCGACTACGCGACGGGCAACCCGAACCTCGCAGTATCCAACGTGCCACCGACCTCGACGGGCGGCATGCCGGTGTTAACCAAGCCCGACATCTACTTCGGCATCAACGACCCCGGCTGGGTCGTCGCCAACACCAAGCAACCCGAGGTTGACTACCAGGTTCTCGCGGGCAAGAACGCCGGGCAACCCGTCGAGACCCACTACGCGAGCACCGGTGGGGTGGCGGTAGGCGGTTTTCTCAGCCGGGCGGCCTTCGCACTGCGGTTGAACGACTTCAACCTGTTGATCTCGAACCAGATCACGCCCAAGAGTCGCGTGCTCTTCGTTCGCGACGTGCTCGCCATGGCCCAGAAGGCGGCGCCCTTCCTCTCCTTTGACTCACACCCCTACGCGGTGATCGCGGACGGCTCCGTGCAGTACGTGCTCGACGGGTACACGACGACCGACCAGTACCCCTACAGCCAGAACGCCTCGAGTCTCAACGTGAACGTGGGCGGACTGCCCGCGAGCTTCAACTACGTGCGTAATTCCGTCAAGGTTGTCATCAACGCCTACACGGGCAAGATGACGTTCTACGCGGCCGACCCCGCCGACCCGATCCTCCAGGCCTATCGGGCCGCCTTCCCGACGATGTTCCAGCCGATGTCCTCGATGCCCCCCGAGATCCGGAACCACCTTCGTTACCCCTCGGACATCTTCTCGGTGCAAGCGGCGGTGCTCGGTAGCTACCACATCACCAACGCCAACGCCTTCTACACCGCGTCGGACGGCTGGACCGTGTCGCCGACCACCGGCGAAGGCACGCCGAGCCAGTCACTGGCCCAGACCGCGGTGACCAACTCGGCGGGCAACATCGTCGCGTCGTCGCTCTCACCGATGAGTCCGATCTTCCAGGTCGGCTCGTTGCCCGGCACCGCTCGTCAGCAGCTCTTGGAATCGGTGGCCTTCGTGCCCGCCGGGAACTCCTCGACGGTCCTCGGACTCAGCGCCTTCATGATGGCCACGAGCAACCCGTCGAACTACGGCCAGCTGTACGTGTACGAGACGCCGCGAGGTTCGCTCGTCACGGGACCGGTCCAGGCCGACTCCGAGATCCAGCAGAACTCCACGGTCAGCTCGACCATCACGTTGCTCGACCAGCACGGTTCGCAGGTGTTGCTCGGCAACAACCTCATGGTGCCGCTCGACCAGAGCGTGCTCTACATCCGCCCGCTCTACGTTTCGAGCACGTCGAACTCGATGCCCCAGTTGAAGTACGTGATCGCGGTCTTCAACCAGCAGGTGAGCATCAAGCCGACCCTGAACGAGGCGCTCGCCGCGGTGTTGGGCCATCAGGTGGGCGGCGTCGCGCCGTCGACGGGAACCTCCTCCGGCGGTGGTACGACGTCGGGTACGAGCAAGGTCGGTCAGACCGCGTCGTACTACCTCCAGCGCGCGTCCAAGGACTGGGCCGCGGCCCAGTCCGCGCTGGCGGCGGGCAACCTCGGGCAGTACCAGAGCGACGTGAACGCGATGAATGATCAGATCCAGCTGGCCCAGAAGGCGCTCGCGGCGAAACCGTCGCTCGGTTGAGCGATCATCGACCAACGTCGGCGACGCGCTGGTGAGAAGACATTCGAAGCGTTTTACTGCGAGGGGTCGCGAGTGTGCGAATCACGCGAAGCGGCGATGTGGTGTTGACAAGTTCGAGTGAGTTCGGCACCGTGGCACCTGAAGCGCGGCGCTAACTGCGACTGGATGTCGCCAGCGAGTTCGCCTCGTTCCGTTCCGTGCGCGGCAGGCTTCGCCCCACCATCTCACGCAGTCACTCAACCGAGCTCGATACGTAGCTTCGACATCGCGCAGCAGTCCTGAGGACGGACGACCACTGGATCAGCAGGTCAAGAGGGACCTTGAAGGCCAACGGCGTGGACCTAGAGTCGAGTACGTGGGACCCTTCGCCGCACTTGGCGGTCTCGTCGCAATGCCACATGAACTCACGCCGCGGACGTTGGCCGTTGGGTCATTCATCTGGATCTGACTCGCCGTCGCGGCTCGTGCGTATCCGCCGTTCCGTACCTGATCAATTACCCGGCGGACCTAATCGCTGCGCCCGTTGAAGTGACTCCTTTCCACCGGGTTTGGGCGACCGTTGTCGTTACCGTACCCTCGCAACTTCGTACTTTCCCGCCAAAGTAATTGCTCGTGACTTCGTATTTCATGTGGTACGGTCACCCTTAGGACGTCAAGACCTTGCTTCCTTGTTATCTGACGAAACGTCAGACGCGATAAGAAAGTTGGCGTCACATGAGTTCCTCTTCTATCGGCACAAGCGCCCTCAGGAAAATTGGATCGCGAATCCGCTTCCTGGCTGTCCTCGGTGCCACCTCCAGCCTCCTCGCCTTTGGTTTGACGCTGTCGGCGGGCGGATCCGTCGGTGCCGCGACCCCCGCGGCGCCGTGCAACGAAGTCGTCTCGACGGCTCCCGGTGTCGTCGCCGTGACCGGCGCCGGGACGGTGGTCAGTGGGGTCAAGGCTGGCACCACCAAGATCACGATCGACTGCAACGTGGCGTCGACGGCCACCTACGCCCTGCAGTCGTCGCTGCTGGGTGGCGTTGGCTCGACGGGCGTCACCCCGACTAATCCTAAAACAAGCGATCCCGGCCGTGCGAGGCCGCGAGTTGACTCATCTAAAACCTCCGCGTAGACCCATTCATTGCCTCACATAAAACCTC
>JAJZSX010000476.1 GCA_021849435.1 Actinomycetes bacterium
TCTATGGGTCAACGCTAACGGCGAGCTCAGCGGATGGCGCGCGATACTCGGTTCAGCCGGCGCAACAACGTGGTGACGGCCCGTTCGGCGGCGACGAGCTCGACGTAGACGTCGCTGTCACCTTTTCCCTCGTCGAGTTCGACGAGGGCGGTCAAGCGAGCCGCCAGCTCCTCGAGTGACGAGGTGATCGTGCTCAATTCGCTCTGTACGGTCATCGGTCCGTTTCGGTTCGCTCGCGCGCTTCGGCGCATACTGTAGTGGCGATGCAGCACGATGGGACCCCCACGGCGACCGATCTGGCCTGGTGCGCGGTGGGCGTGGTCGGTGCGGACGCGCTGAGCTACCTGCAAACCCAGGTGAGCCAGGACCTCCTCGGTGACGACCCGTGGCCGCGATGGTCGGCGCTGCTCAATCCTGACGGGACGGTCCTCAGTGCCGGACCGATCGTCCAGACGGCCGAGGGACTCGACGTCGTGGTGCCCGAGGCGACGCTTCCTGCGGTGCGCGCGCGCCTCAACCGGTTCCGACTCCGCTCGCGCTGTACGGTCGATGACGGTCGCGCGGTAGCGGGACCGTACCGGAGCCGGCGCGACGCGATCGAGGACGGCTGGCCCGGGCCCGAGGAGTTCGCCGCCCAACTCGTCGCGCAGAGCTTCGGCCAGCGCTTCGTCGAGCGCACGATCTCGTTCACGAAGGGCTGCTTCACGGGCCAGGAGCTCGTCGGACGGCTCGACGCGCGCGGCTCGAGGGTGCCCTGGCGACTCGTGCGGGCCCGCGGCGCGCGTCTCGAGCAGCTCGATGCGGTCTTGCGATCGGCGGGACCGGCGGGACCGTCGGGCGTGACGTCGGCGGTCAAGGACGGCGACGGGTTCGTCGCGCTCGGCTTCGCGCATCGGTCGCTGCTCGAGGCGCCGGTGCCCGCGGGCGTCGTCCTCGAAGCGCTGGCCTGACGCGACGGTGCGTTAGCGTTCCTCTAGGAGGTCGTCGTGCGCCTGTT
This sequence comes from Actinomycetes bacterium, assembly GCA_021849435.1. Next base: position 998 of record JAJZSX010000476.1, read on the forward strand.
CCTCGAAGAACTCTTTATCATGGTCTCGGGCGTCACGACCGAGCAGGACGCACTGCTCTCGATCGGACTCGGCGCGAACGCTGTCGCCTTTGACTTCGGCCCGACGCCCCAGCGCATCGGGTCTGACGACGCGCGCGACATCATCCACCGGCTGCCAGCGGGCACCTTCACGGTGGGCACGTTCCGCAACGAGATGCCCCAGCGGATCGTCGAGGTGACGAACCGGCTGGGCCTGCACGCCGCCCAGCTCACCGGCCGCATGACCGCCGAGGAGATCCGCTACGTCGCGGAGCGGGTGAACACGGTGATCCGCTCGGTCGGGCCGGGCGACCCCATCCACAACGGCGTCGAGCACCTGGTGGACTACTTCGCCATGCCCGAGGCCGACGACCGCGACGCGCTGGTGGACTGCCTGGCCATCCTCGCCGATGACTCGGTGCCACGCCCGATCATCGTCTCGGGCGGTTTGAGCGCGACCAACGTCGTCGAGGTCGTCCAGAACTACCCGGTCTGGGGCGTGGACGCGCGATCGTGCGTCCACGCCGATCCCGCGACCAAGGACCCGGCGCTGCTCGGCGAGTTCATCGCGAATGCCCGCTGGGCCGAGGCGAACGCCTACGTCACCCGGCGATTGGGGGACTGACTAGGCCTGGTAGCGGCGAAAGACGACGCTGCCGTTGTGACCACCGAAGCCGAAGGAGTTGGACAGGACCACGTCGACGCGCGCCTCGCGGGGCTCGCCGTGCACGACGTCGAGCCCGATCTCGGGGTCGATGATCGTCGTGCCCGCGGTGGGCGGGATGACCTGCTCGAGCAGGGTCTTCACCGACGCGACGCCCTCCAAAGCGCCCGCGGCGGCGAGCGAGTGACCGAGGTGGCCCTTGATCGAGGTCACCGGCGGGGCGTCGTCGCCGAAGACGTGGCGAACGGCGAGCGCCTCAGCGAGGTCGTTGAGCGGCGTGGAGGTGCCGTGAGCGTTGATGTGCGAGACGTCGCTCGGGCTCAGCCCCGCGTCAGCGAGGGCCATCTCCATGCAGCGGATGGCACCCTGGCCGCTCGGGTCGGGCGCGGTGATGTGGTGGGCGTCGGCCGTGGAGGCGGCCCCGACCACCTCGGCGAGGATTGTCGCGCCGCGCTCGAGCGCGTGGTTCCACTCCTCGAGCACGAGGATCCCCGCGCCCTCGCCCATGACGAACCCGTTGCGGGTGACGTCAAAGGGGCGCGAGCGGTCGTCGTTGCTCAGTGCGGTCATGTTGCGAAAGCCGGCCTCGGCGATCTCGACGAGAACCGCTTCGGCGCCACCGACGATCGCGATCGGCGAACGGCCGGTGGCGATCAGGCGGGCGCCGTTGCCGATGGCGTGCGTGCCCGCGGCACAGGCCGTGGTCACGGTCTCACAGGGTCCACCGAGCCCGAAGCGCATCGACACCGCGGCCGCGGCGGCGTTGGGCATCATCATCGGGACCATGAAGGGCGACACCCGGTCCGGGCCCTTCTCGTTGAGCACCCGAACCTGCTCGAGCACCGTCTGCAACCCGCCGATGCCCGTGGTGACGATGGAGCCGGCGTCGGTGAGCGGGCCGCTGAGCCCGCTCTGGCGCCACGCCTCGTCAGCCGCCATGAGGGCGTAGAGCGTGAAGGGGTCGAGGCGGCGCAACTCCTTGGGCCCGCCGATGTGCGAGGCGTCGAACTCGCCGACGTGCTTGGACGCGGGCGCCGTCGGGCGCAAGAGCGCCTCCCAGAGCGCGTCGACGCCGGTCCCGGCGCACGAGAGCGCCCCGAGTCCCGTGACCGCGACGCGGTAGCCCTCGATCGGACCGTTTCGTGTGAGCGCGACGCGCACTACAGCTTCGCGTACACGAGTTCGAAGGCCTGACCCACGGTCGTGATGTCCTTCAACTCGTCTTCGCCGACCTCGATGTC
>JAJZSX010000477.1 GCA_021849435.1 Actinomycetes bacterium
TCCGATCTGCTCGGAGATCGCGAGGATCCCCCGATAGACCCAGGTGAAGCCGCGCGGCTCGATGCCCGCGGCCCACTTGCCTCTCATGGCCCGATCCTCGAGAGGGGACGCGCGATCAGCTCGCGCGCGTAGATCGCGGGGGTCACGTCGTGCACACGCACGAGGTCCACCCCGCAGAGCATGGCCCACGCCTCGCTTGCGAGCGAGGCCTCGAGGCGGTCCTCGACACCGAGCGGCGTAGCGCCGAGCTCGCCGAGGAAGCGCTTGCGGCTGGTGCCCACGAGCACTGCCGCGCCATAGCCCGCAGCCTGAGCCACCAGGGCGTCGAGACTAGCGAGCAGGGCCAGGTTGTGCGCCGTTGTCTTGTTAAAGCCGATGCCCGGGTCCAGCCAGAGCTCGCCGACGCTCGCGGCGCGCGCGCGCTGGGCCGCGTCGGCGAGGAAGTCCGACACCTCGGCGACCACGTCGTCGTAGGTGGCGTCACCGGGTGTGATCGTCGAGTGCAGGCGATGCATCGCCACGTACCCCGCTCCCCGCTCGCCGGCCACGCCCATCAGAGTGCAGGACTCGTCGTTCACGATCCGCGCACCGGCATCGAGCGCCGCGCGCGCGACCGCCTCCTTTTGCGTGTTCACCGACACCTCGCCGAACGCGGCGAGGCCCGCCACCACCGGGACCACGCGGGCGAGCTCGTTCTCTTCGCTGACTGGCGTCGCCCCGGGGCGCGTCGACTCGCCGCCCACGTCGACGACGTCGGCGCCGCGCGCGAAGTGCTCTTTCCCGCGCGCGATCGCCTCGTCGGTGGAAGAAGTGCGTGACTCGGGGAAGAACGAATCGGGCGTCACGTTGACGATGCCCATCACTCGCGGGCTCAGCCCCACGTGGACCTGCGCTGGTGGATGTACTGAAGGGCCTCGGCCCGGTAGGCCACGTCGTCACGGAACACGCCGCGCACCGCGGAGGTGATCGTCGTCATACCCTCCTTCTTCACGCCACGCATCGACGTGCAGAAGTGCTCGGCCTCGATCACGCAGATCGACCCACGCGGGTGCAACTCGCGCTCCATGGCCTCGACAATCTGGGTCGTGAGGCGCTCTTGGACCTGGAGTCGGCGCGCGTAGCCCTCAACGAGTCGTGCCATCTTCGAGAGCCCGGTGATGCGGCCCTCGAGCCCGGGCAGGTAGGCGAGGTGCGCCAGGCCCTTAAAGGGCACCAGGTGGTGCTCACAGAGCGTCGTGAAGGGGATGTCGCGCACCATCACCATCTCGTCGTGACCGGCCTCGAAGGTGACACGCAGGTGCTCGCCGGGATCGAGCTCGAGTCCCTCGAAGAGCTCGACGTACATGTCCGCGACGCGCCGGGGAGTCTCGACGAGCCCGTCGCGCTCGGGGTCTTCGCCGATGGCGGCCAGCAGCTCGCGCACGAGGACTTCGACGCGGTCGCGGTCGACCATCAGACCTCGCCCACGAAGGTGTAGATGGCGTCTAGGTTGCGGTAGCGCTCGTTGACGTCGAGCCCGTAGCCCACCACGAAGTCCGACGGTATCGAGAACCCCACGTACTTGAGATCCTGCTCGACGCGCTGCTCGCCCTGCTTTAAGAGCAGTGCGCAGACCTCGAGGGACCGCGGGCTGCGCGCGCCCAAATACTGACGCAGGTAATTGAGGGTCAAACCGGAGTCGACGACGTCCTCGACGATCAGCACGTCGCGGTCGACCAGGTCAACGTCAAGGTCCTTGACGATGCGTACCACGCCGCTCGTCTTGGTGGCCGCGCCATAGGAGGACACCGCCATGAAGTCGACCTCGACGGGTAGTTCGATGGCGCGCATGAGATCGCTCATGAAGTTGATGGCGCCCTTTAACACGCACACCAGCAGCGGCGGGCTCGCCTCGTAGTCGCGCGTGATCTCGCGGCCCAGCTCGCGCACGCGCGCAGCCACCTCATCAGCCGAGACGATGACTCGTCCCAGGTCGTGGGCCGCCCAAGCGGCTACCTCGTCGTCACGTCCCATGGTTGGTCAGCGTAGTGGAGCCGTCACTCAAGCGATAAGCGCTGGTGGCGTCGGGCCAAGCGCCGCCCGCCGGCGAGCTCGGTCGCGACCGCCGCGCCGCGCACGACACCGATGGCGCGCTCGACCTCGGCAGACTCGGGCGGATGGTTTCCGTCCGGGTCTTCGCGGGCGAGTCGTTCGCGCAGCCAGCGCCGTAGCCTCGCCGTGGGCCAAGTCGCGAGCTCGCGGCAGTCGGCCTCGAAAAGCGAGAGCGTCTCGTCGCGTGACGTCGCCTCGGCGATCCAGCGACGCTCGTCGTAGATCAACTGTGCGGCGCGCGCGAGCAGTGGCGCCACGTCGCGCTCGGCGACGTCGTCAAGCAGCGGCAGGACCTCGTGGCGCACCCGGTTGCGTCGGTAACGAGCGTCGAGGTTGGTCTCGTCCTGTCGCGCGACGTAGCCGCGAGCGGCGACGTACTCGGCAAGATCGCGGCGGCGCACGGCGAGCAGGGGCTTCGTCGGGTCCCCCACCATCGGCGAGAGCCCGTCGAGCCCGGCGCCGCGCACCAGGTTGAGAAGCATCGTCTCGGCCAGATCGTCGAGAGTGTGGCCCGTGAGAGCCGCCACGGGCAGCACGGCCCGGCGCGCCGCACGCGCCCGAGCTTCGAAGTTCGCTCCCGGCGTTACGTGCACGTCGTGCACGGCGACGTCGACGCCCCACTCGCGGGCCAGATCCGCGACGAACGCGGCGTCCTGGCCGCTCGCGGGGCGCGCGTGATGGTCCACGTGATGCAGCACGACCGAAAGACCGTGGGCCCGAGCGAGCAGCGCCAGGCCCAGCGAGTCGGGCCCACCGGAGACCGCGAGATCGACCGCGGTGCCCGAAGGTGGGAAGCGGCACGCGTCGAGGAGGTCGCGTTCG
>JAJZSX010000478.1 GCA_021849435.1 Actinomycetes bacterium
GGCTGTACCCAGATACCGAGACGGCGGTGACGGTGCAAGATCACACCGCGTACGGAGACGACGAAGGCGGACGCCGTGACGTGGTGCTCGTCGGCGAATTCGTCGAAAGGATCCACCGCCCAAGTCAGCCGCTCGAGGGTGGCCGCGATCGAATTCGCCTCGCGGGCGTCGACCGGCTCGAGTGCCCCGAGCTCATCAGCCAGATCAGAGGTCATCATCCCAGGAGGCGACGCAGCGAGGCCGGCAACTCGACGTCGCCGCTCGCCATCGCCCCGTCGCTCGAGGGAATCGGTTCTCCGAAGACCAGGTGGGCCGGAACCACCCCTGACCAGATCGCCAAGACCTGGTCGTCAGCGTCGTCGTCGGTGGGTCCATGGGAGACCTTTGCCGACGCCTCCTCGATCTCCACCGCGACGACGTTCGTGAGGCGCAGCTCGCGATCATTGATAGGGCGAACCTCGTCCGCACGACCCGGCAGCACAACGTCCACGAAGTGGTCAAGGACACGGCGCTTGTCCTCGTCGTCGACGACTTCGCGCGCGGGACCCTCGAGGGCCACCGACCGATAGGCGATCGAGGACTCGAAGCCACTGCGCGCGAGTCGCAGCCCGTCATAAATGGTCGCCGTGACCCAGGCTCGACCTTCGTCGATGACAGCCGCCAACACCGCGTTGGACCGGCTGCCATGAAGATAGATCGTGCGACCGATTCGCGCGTGCAGCGTCGGCAGCGCCACCGCACGTCCTTCGACGAGGGCGGCCACGTGGCACATGCGGGCCTCGTCCAGGATCGAGAAGATCGTGACCTCGTCGTAACGGGCCTTTTCAGGGAGACGGCGTACACGGGTGTGTGGTCCCGGACCGAGAAGCTCATTCACGCTCGCAGGTCACCCCCGAAAAAGGTGCGCGCCACGCCGGCGACCTCGACGTTGCGCTCGAAGAGCCGCGCGAACATGACGCCACCGCGCGCCGACGCCTGGCGCACCTGGACCGTGGGAGAACCGGCTGTCTCCATCCACCACGGAGCCACCGCGCACATCGCCGATCCCGTCACGTGGTCCTCGGCGAGACCCAGCCGAGGGGCGAAGACGCGAATCGACACATCCGCGTCGGGCCCTTCGGCGCACGCCGCGATCACCAGCGAGCTCGGAACCAGGAACAGGCTCACCGGGTCTATGGCGAGCGAGCACAGCGCGTCGTAGTCCTCGACGATCGCCAGCACACTCGACGGCCCGGCCTGGTAGACGTCGCGCACCGCGCCAAGGGTGCCGTTCAGCACGCTCGCGTCGAGTGGCTCGATGTAGGCGCGCGGCAGATCAATGCCGAGCATCCCGTCACGCAGGCGACGCCCCGACAGGACGCCCGAGCGGGTCTGGAAGTAGAACTCACCCCCCGGAACGCCCAGTTCGCTCAGCAGCACGTGCAACGTGGCCAAGGTAGCGTGCCCGCACAGGTCTACCTCGACCGTTGGAGTGAACCAGCGCAGCGACCATCCGTCACCCACTCGGCGCAAGAATGCAGTCTCCGAGACCCCCAACTCAAACGCGATCTGTTGGAGGTCCTCGTCAGCCATGGGGCGCTCGAGCAGGACGACGACGGCCGGATTGCCACGAGCCCCTTCGCCGATGAACGCGTCCACCCACCAAAGTCGATGTCCAAACGTCACCTTGACCGAATCCACTCCTAGACACTGCCACAGGCGCGCGGCGCTCTCGCGTAGCCTCGAAGGGTGCGTGTCGCGACGTTCAATCTGCACGCTGGCGTCGACGGATGGGGTCGTCCCACCGGCGCACTCGACGCTGCGGTCGCTCTCGCGCCGGACATCCTGATCTGCCCCGAGACGTGGCGCGGACCTCGAGGCGATCTGTTTGAAGAACTGTCACAACGACTCTCCATGACCGGAACGTTCGTGCCTCTGGCGGCGGCGGAGCGGGCCCACCGTCGCCACCAGGGAACCTCGTGGCAACCCTGGCGCGCGCATCTCACCGGCGAGCACGGCCTCTACTTCAGCGAGCACCGCGCCCTCACCGCCAGCCAGCGGACGCGGCGCGAGCGTGCCGATCTCGAGAGCGGCGAGTGGGGGCTGTCATTCCTGACGCGCCTGCCGGTGGAGTCACTGCGCGTGGAACCCCTGGGGCGTCTGCCGCGCGAAAAGGTTCGTCGAGCGCTCATCGTCGCCACCATCTCGCTCGAAGGTCGACGCGTCAACGTCGTGGCGGTCCACGGCGCGCATATTAGTCATGGCTCGTTCCGCCAATACCGGCGCGTACGCGAGCTCATCGCGGGCCTCGACGCGCACGTGCCGATCATCCTCGGGGGCGACTTCAACTCGTGGCGACTTCTCTTGCGCGTGTTCCTACCTGGATGGAGCTCGCTCGTGCGTGCACGCACCTGGCCAGCGCGCCACCCACACTCACAGATCGACCACCTGCTCGGCCGCGGCCCCTGGCGCGCGCGAGGCGGCGGGGCGATCGACGCCGGCAGTGACCATCGCCTTCTCTACGCGGACGTCGACCTCGGCGACTAGTCGATGTCGACGCCTCGACTCTCGGGAACCCGCACGAGCAGAACGAGTGTCGGCAGTAGCGGCAGGAAGGTCACTAGGGCGGGAAGTCGGAGCGACGACACCGCGGCCACGTGCACGCTGTCGCCGATCACGCCAAAGAGTGCCAGCCCCGCGGTCGCCCCGAGGATTCCGGCGAGCGCCACCCAGCCCGCAGCGGTCGAACGCACACGCCGCGAGAAGATTTCCGTCGAAAGCGCGCTCGCGGCCGGCGCGAACACTCCCGCCGCGGCGACGCCGATCATGTAACCCAGCACGAAGCTCACCCGCCCGCCGCTGTAGGCAAGTGTCGACGTCACCGCCAGCGCAACCAACCCAATCGTCACGGTCGCGCGTCGGCCGAT
>JAJZSX010000479.1 GCA_021849435.1 Actinomycetes bacterium
TCCTGCGCCACGGTGCGCTCAATCCAGTCAGCGAAAGGCTCCTCGACTCGGCGCTCGTCCGCGTAGCGACCGACGAGACGCACGACGGCCTCGGCGACCGCGCGGGCCGGGAGGCGCAGGGCCCGTTTCGCGAAGTCGATCCCACCGTCACCGATGTGTCCACCGAGCAGCAGTTGATAGCCCGGCGCCGCGCGCCCGTGGGCGCGGCGCTCCACACCGTGCAATCCGATGTCTGCCACGTGGTGCTGACCGCAACTATTGGTGCAGCCCGACACGTTGATGCGCACACCCCCGACGTCACCCAGGCCCGCGGCCTCGAGCGCACGGCTGATCTCGGTTGCCAGTTCCCGGCTCCTCGTGAGGGCGAGGTTGCAGGTGTCGGCCCCCGGACACGAGACGATGTCACGGGCGAGCTCCGCGCTCGGTTCGGCCAGTCCAATCGCCTGGATGCGGGTAAAGAACTCAGGCACGTCCTCGCGCTTCAGTCGCCGAAGCGCCAGGTTCTGGCGATTGGTGGTGCGCAGCTCCACCTCGAAGTCACGCACAATCGCCGCGAGCGCTCGAAACTGCGCACTCGAGAGGTCGCCCAGCGGCACCCGCACGATCGCGGCCACGCGGCCGTCGGCGACGCCGGTGACGAGGTTCGCGTCGCACCAGCGTTGAAACGGGGACGATCCCGGGCGCGCGTGAATGGCGACGGGCGTGCCGACTCGCGACACCGCAACGGACTTGGCGACACCCGCCCGGGCGTCACCGCGCTCGACGACGATGGCTGGGACACCGCCGGGCCAGCTCGAGGAGGCAACGAGCAGCAGCCGCTCGCGCAGCACGCGGCGGCGCACCTCGTCGACGCCGAGCTCGTCGACCAGCCACTTAAGGCGCGCGCGGCGGTTGTTGGCTCGGTTGCCGTAGTGATCGAAGGTCCGCAGCACCGCCTCGATGGTCGCGAGCAGGTTCTCTCGCGTCGTGAAGTCTTCGAGCACCTGGGCCGTGTGCGGGTTGGCCCCGAGCCCGCCGGCGATGTACACCCGAAATCCCCTCTCGCGGGTGCCGTCCTCGATTTGGCGCGAAACCGCGACGACGCCAACGTCGTTGAAGAGCGCCTGGCCGCAGTCGAGCGCGCAGCCCGAGAAGTTGATCTTGAACTTGCGCGGCAGACGCTGGCTATAGGGGTGGCGAAGTAAGAGCGCGAAGGTGGCCTGGGCCCAAGCACTGATATCGAGTTCCTCGGAGGGGCAGGCCCCCGCGAGGTGACAGCCCATTACGTTACGCACCGCGTCGCCGCAGGCCTCGCGGGTCGTAAGACCAACGCGAGCCAGGTCACGCAGCATCGAGGGGACCCGCTCGAGTTGGACGAAGTGGAACTGGACGGCCTGTCGAGTCGTGAGATGTCCCCGACCACGGCTGTAGGTGTCGGCGATGTCGCCCAGTGCGTCGAGCTGGGCCGCGTTGAGGGCGCCGAAGGGCGCCTTTACCCGCAGGAGCTGATTGTGGCCCCCCTGGCGCTGGCCGTAGACACCGTTGTTGAGTCGAAACACCCGAAAGGCGTCCTCGTCCATTCTCCCGGCCAGATGATCCGCGAGCAGTCGCTCGAACTTCTCGATGTCCGCTTGCGTCGCCGGGTCCACGTGGGTTCTCGTCATAGGTAGACACTACAAACTATGACTAAAACAATCAACTTTGGTGAGTACCGAGACCGAGGGCCATCTGCTCCTCACTTGAAGCCTCTCGTCTGGCGAAGTCCGAACCACTAGGAGGCGACCCGCCGTGTGTCGGCCTCGGCCCCTTGTGACGGGGCCAATCCCGTCATTTACGGGGCCAAAGATGTTTGAAGACCGTACCGAAGTGACAACGTTCCCGGCGCTGCTTTCGTCGCGGTTGGAGGCGACCTACCGGCTACGTCGGTGCACCGGTCGTAATGTCGACGTATCAGCCGGGCGTATGCTCATCGATCTCGATCACGCCGCTGGGGGCGTCGAGCACGGCAACGGTCCGGCGCGCCGCGTCCACTACGTGGACACGCGGCGGCGGCGGTAGCTCATCGTCGAAGTATGTGCCGGGACCGAAAAACCGACCGTAACGAACGATGACGCCACCCGCATCGAGAACGGTGCGTTCGTGGAACCGAATCGCCACCCCACCGTCGCCCGGGAGCGGCCAGGCGACGCTCTGGGCAATCACCCGAACGCCGCGACGTTGCGCCACGTCCACCAGGTTCGTCGTCCCCTCGCGGCGCATCCGGTTATTCGCTTCGCTCTGGGCAGGGACGCGGGCAGCGTCATCGGGCAGGTCGGTGAGTTGGTGGATCACCATCTCAGGGACGAACCGAGCCACGACCTCCAACAGCAGGCCGCGATCGAAAACATCACAGACGACCGGTTGGGCACCGAGTGATCGCAACGACTCGACGTTGCCCGGAGTGCGAGTCATCCCCGCCACCACGTGACCCTCGGCAACGAGCAAGGGAACGAGGCGTCGCCCGATGACACCGCTCGCCCCGGCAAGAAAGATCCGCACTCGTCAATGGTACGTTTCGATTTCGATACCGCCCCAGCGGAGTGGGAAGTGACAACTCTCGTCAACACGATGGGCTCGATCGTCCACCCCACCAACGCCGCGCCTCCTGGGCCGTATCTTCCTTCCCGCCTCGCCGGTCGCCGCCCTCCACTCGCGGGGCGCCGGTCCAGATCTTCGCCGATTTCGGCTACGGCGACAGTCGCACTTTGGGACCACTCCGGGTGTTTGTCAAACAGGCATGGACTGGGTTCCAGGGTGGCGAGAGTTACTCCGGCTTCTCAATCTGTCGTTGACGGTATGACGATAGAACCGCTGACATTGGGGTAGAACTTGGTGGGGAATCCGGAGTAGTCGTGAGCATCAGCAGTCCGTTAGAAGTGG
>JAJZSX010000480.1 GCA_021849435.1 Actinomycetes bacterium
CACGAGAATGCCCACGGTGCTGGCCGAGTAGAGCTGCCACGCCTTACCGGCGCTCTTGAGTCCGCGCAGTGCGCCCACCGAGATCAGCAGGTAGATCACCGCGATGGCAAATCCGCCGTAGGTTGACAGGAAGTAGAACATCGACACGTACTCCGGCAGCTGCGGCAACGCAAACAACGTCGAGGTGAGAACCAGCGTGATCACGATCGCGTAGACGGCGACAACGAAGTTGCTCGCCCCGAGCGGCGTGCCGTGACGCGAAATCTTGGTCAGCGCCCTGGGCATGCGCGAGTCTCTCGCTAGGGCGAACACTCCGCGCGAGGCGGACGTGGCGCACCCGATCAAGACGGCCATCATGTCAAAGACCACGACGAGCTCGACCAGTCGACGAATTGCCACCGAGGCGAAGCCGCCTTGACTGGTGGGTCCGGCGAGACCGAAAAGCGGGGCGGCGGCGTTCTTTCCCAGCAGGTTGAGGCTGAAGTGGTAGCCACTCACCTGGGCGAAGGAGCCGATCACGTAGAACCCGGCGATCGCGAGAACCGAGATCAGCACCGCACGAGGGATGTTGTGGTGCGGATCGCGGGTCTCCTCGCCGAGGTTGGCAGAGGTCTCAAAGCCGGTGAAGAGAAGTACCCCGTAGAGGACGCCGAAGAGGACGCCCTTCCAGTGGGTGGGCGAGCCTGACGGTGAGAACGCCGTGGCCACGTGGTGGACACCCCCGCTCTTAGCGATGACAAAGATCGAGAAAATCAGCACGACCGTCACCGACGTCAACGCGAGCACCAGCTGGGCCCTGGTTGAGATCATGACGCCGAAGAACAGGATCGTCGCGACCATCGCCAACAGCAGGACGTCCCAGACAACGTAGGAGAACGGCGCCACGTTGAACTCGGCCTGGAGAGTGTCGTGGATCGTGCCGCCGATAATCGGCAGGATCCCGGCGCCCAGGGCCAGCATGCCCGTGTAGTAGAGCCAGCCGGCCGCGGTACCCACTCGGCCGCCGAGGCCGTCGGTCACGTAGTCATAGAGCGAGCCCGCGGCCTGAATCTTGCGCGTGTACTCGGCGACGATCCAGCCCAGTCCGAAGACGCCGATCGTCGCGATGACGACCGCCAGGGGTGCCGCGTTGCCCGCCCCGTTGCCCGAGGCGTTCATGCCCACGAGCAGGGGCACCAAGAAGGCGATGGAAAAGACCGGGCCCATCAGTCCCACGGACTGGGCGATCGTGTCGATCAGCGTCAGCTGTCGCTTGCCACCCAGCTTCGTTTTTGCCTTCGTTGCTTCGGCCATTGATCCCCCGCACTGTCGCTACCGCCAGGCCCCCCGGCCGTGGCGAAAATGTACGGGGTCAAACGAGTTGCGTCAAGGATCGAGATTCTCAGTTTCTTACTTTTGCCTGCGGGCGATCGCTTCACCCACGAGCCAGGTGAAGGTGGGATCGGGGTGACCCAACATCTCGGGGTGCCACTGCACGGCGAGGATCGATCCATCGGGCGTCTCGACACCTTCGACCACTCCGTCACTGGCGCGCGCGGTGACGATGAGCCCTTCGCCGACGGTCTCGACCGTCTGGTGGTGCAACGAGTTAACCGACCAGGTGGCGGGCAGGATCGACGCGGTGCGCGTGCCCGGCTCCACACTCACCTGGTGCGTCGGGGTGCGCCCGTCAACGTCCCACTGGGGATGACCCGCGCCTTCGTCGAGTTCGACGTGCTGGTTGAGAGTGCCGCCAAGGGCCACGTTGAGGAGTTGGAATCCCCGACAGATCGCCAGGATCGGCAGGTCGACGCGGCGCGCAGCGTCAAAGAGTGCGAGCTCCCACTCGTCGCGCTCGCGCTCCACGGCGCCCAGGTTGACGTCGGGCTCGGCACCGTAGAGGTCGGGATCGACATCGGCGCCGCCCGAGAGAACGAGGCCATCAAGGCGCTGGACGAGCTCTTCGACATCGGCGTCGCGCGCGAGTTCAACGGGCAGTCCCCCCGCGAGGGCCACCGAACGTGGGTAGTCGGTGAAGTGAAGGTCGAAGTGCAGCTCGTGCATGGCGAAGGGCACGTGATGACCGAGCGCGGTGGCCGGCCAGCGGCGCCCCGTGATGCCGATGAGAGGTTTTCCCATTGGTTCAATATACGGGGACCTGGGAGTGTGCTGTAATGACCAAGTCGTTTGGGTTCAAACCACGGCCAGGAGGGGACTGTGTCTGAGCACTTGTTGGACATCACCGATCATGACGTCTACGTCGACGGCGTGCCGCACGAGACGTTCGCCTACCTTCGCGAGAACGACCCCGTGCACTGGACGCCCGAAGTCAACGGTCGCGGTTTTTGGTCGATCACGACTCACGCCGACGTGCTGACCGTCTCGCGTACCACCGAAATCTTCTCCTCGCGTCAAGGCATCCGCTTAGAGGACATGGACCCGGAGGAGACCGAGGCGCGGCGCACGATGATGGAGATGGACGCTCCCGAGCACACCCGTCTGCGCCGACTCGTCAGTCGACCCTTCGCCCCCAAGTCCGTGGCCGCCTACGAGGACGTCGTGCGCGAACTCGCGGCCGAGGTCCTCGACGCGCACCGTGGCGAGACGCACTTCGACTTCGTGCACGGCGTAGCGCGCGAGCTGCCTATGCGCATGCTCGGACGACTCTTGGGCCTGCCGAGCGACGATCTCGAGTGGCTGGTCAGCCGCGGCGACGCACTGATCGGCAACACCGATCCCGACTTCACCGACTACGTCGTCGACCAGGTGGACACGTCGCAGTACCGGCTGCTCCCCTTTCGCAGCCCCGTCGCGCTCGAGCTCTTCGAGTACGCGACCGAGGCGCTCGCCCAGCGGCGGATCACCCCGACCCACGACGTGCTCTCCGCCCTGCTCGAGCCGACCACCGACGGTGA
>JAJZSX010000481.1 GCA_021849435.1 Actinomycetes bacterium
TCCGATCTGTGCTGATGGGTCAGGTCATCCAGGCCGGCCAGGGTCAGATCACCGCTCGCCAGGCGGCAGTGAAGGCCGGCATACCGATGACCGTCCACGCGACGACCATCAACAAGGTCTGCCTGTCGGGCCTGCAGACGATCTACCTCGCCGACCTGATGATCCGCGCCGGGGAGGCCGACATCATCATCGCCGGCGGCATGGAATCCATGACCAACGCGCCCTACCTCCTGCCCGGCGCGCGCGCCGGCTACCGCATCGGTGACCAGACCGTGGTCGACTCGATGATGTTCGACGGACTGACCTGCGCCTTCGACCAGTGCGCGATGGGACTCGCCACCGAGCGCTACAACGCCGGACGCATCTCGAGGGCACGGCAGGACGAGTTCTCCGCGCGCAGCCACCAGTTGGCGGCGGCGGCCATCGCGGCCGGTCGGTTCGCCGAGGAGATCGTGCCCGTCGCCGTGCCACAGCGCAAGGGCGACCCGCGCATCGTCGACACCGACGAGGGTGTGCGCGCCGAGACGACCGCCGAGTCGCTGTCCAAGTTGCGCGGCGCCTTCGAGAAGGACGGCACCATCACCGCCGGCAACGCCTCGCAGATCTCTGACGGCGCGGCCGCGGTGCTCGTGATGTCGGCCGAGCGCGCGGCCCAGCTCGGACTCACACCGATCGGCGAGCTCGTGAGCTACGGCCAGGTCGCCGGTCCGGACCCGTCACTGTTGTCCCAGCCGTCCAACGCCATCGCCAAAGCCGCCGCCCGCGCCGGACTCGACCCCAAGGCCATGGACCTCTACGAGATCAACGAGGCGTTCGCCGCCGTCGGCCTCGCCTCGTCAGACGACCTCGGTCTGGACGAGTCCAAGGTCAACGTCAACGGTGGCGCGATCGCGCTCGGCCACCCGGTCGGCATGTCCGGAACACGCATCGCCCTCTCGGCCCTGATGGAGCTCCGTCGGCGCGGTGGTGGGATGGCCGCCGTCGCCCTCTGCGGCGGTGGTGGTCAGGGTGACGCGGCGATCCTGCGATCGCTCTAGTTCACGGGACGAAATGCCCGACCACGTCGTAGTGGGCTAGACCCACCGGTCGGTCGTCGGGCAGCGACAGCACATAGGCGCCGGCCAACGGGTAGTGGCCGTGTCGCAAGTCCCTCGGGGCGCTGCGCGCGAGGCCGAGCACCAGTTCGAGGACCGTCGGGTTGTGCGCGACGACGAGTAACGACGTCGTGACGGGGTCGATCGCCGCGAGGTCGATGAGGACGTCCTCGGCCGAGACGTCGCGCGTGCCGTTGTAGATCAGGTCACTGAACTCGTGGTGCGCGACGAAGTCTGTCCCGTCAAAGGCGAGCGCGAAGGTCTCGCGGGTTCGCGCCGCCGAGCTGACGAGCGCGGTGGCGGGGCCGTAGGCGCCGAGGGAGTTCGGGTCACTCGCCCACGCTCGCAGCACCGCGCACTGGTCGCGACCGCGTTCGGCGAGCACACGATCGACGTCACGGCCCCCCGGTACAGCGGGGACGGCCTTGGCGTGACGCACGACGGTCAGATAGCGCACGCCACCAGTCTGTCGGATACCTGGGTCGCCCGCTAGCCGCGCACGATCTCCCACGCCGAGGGTCCAATCAGTCGCCGAGCACGTGGCGACCGTCGATCGCCCGGCCGAGGGTCAGGTCATCGGCGAACTCGAGGTCGCCGCCCACCGGCAGGCCGCTCGCGGGCTGTGAGACGACGAGACCCGGGACCTTCAGCAAACGACTGAGGTACATGGCGGTGGCGTCACCCTCCACATTGGAGTTGAAGCACAGGATGACCTCCTTCACGGGACCGTTCAGGCGCTGGACCAGTTCTTGGATCCGGAGTCGATCGGGTGTGACGCCCTCGAGCGGATTGAGCACACCGTGCAACACGTGATAGGTCCCGTGGAAAGCGCCCGAGCGTTCGACTGCGACGACGTCGGGCGGACTCTCGACGACGCACACGATCGTCTGATCACGGCGCGTGTCCGCACAGATCGGGCAGAGTCCACCGACCTCGGCGATGTTGCAGCAGCGTTCACAGAAGGCGAGCTTGGACTTCATGTCATCGAGCGATCGCGCGAGGCGCAGGACGTCCTCCGCCGGCTGACGCATCAGCCAGAAGGCGATGCGCTGGGCCGACTTCGGCCCGACGCCGGGAAAGCGACCGAGCTCGTCGACGACCGCCTGGAGCGGTGGTGGGTAGTTCACGAGATCTCCTCGGCTCCGGGGAACATCTCGGTGATGAGATGATCGGCCACTGAATCGACCACCACGACCGGGTCATCGTCATTGACGACGACCTCCTCGTCGACCGGCGCCGACGTCCGAGGCCGCGACCGCGTCGGGCTGGGCGCGGGTGACATCGGCAGAGAGGCGTCAACCTCCCAGACCACGTCGATCGGGGTGTGGAACTCATGCTCGAGCGCCCCGCGCAGTCCCTGCTGGATCCGGTCGGTGTTCTGTCGCAACTCCTCGTTGGCTACCACGAGGACGAGTTGCGCACCATCAAAGGACCGCACGTGGGCGCTTCGCAACAAGAGTTGCGCCGCGCGCGACGTGCGCGGCACCACCTTGGTGAGGAAACGATCGCGGAGCGCCTCGGCGTCTTCTGCCGGCGCCACCCGCCCGTCGGGCGCCGAGGGTGTCGTCGGTGCCGGTGCCGGTGCCGGTGTCGGCGTCGGTACAGGTGGCGGCGTCGGCGTCGATTCCCGCTTCACCGTGGCGGCAACGCCAATCGGTGGGAGCGATGGGGCGGGCGGCGCTTGGGGCGGGGTCGGGCGGCTGGCACCACGTTCCAGCCGTGTCAGCCGCTCGTCGAGCGCCTCGATGGAGTGATCAAGGTCGGGGCGGGCGAGGCGCACGAGCGCGACCTCGAGGACG
>JAJZSX010000482.1 GCA_021849435.1 Actinomycetes bacterium
CATGGAGGTCGGCGAGCAGGACGCCTCGATCGGTCACGAGGCGACCGTCTCGAAGATCGGTGACGACCAGCTGTTCTATCTCATGAGCCGCGGCCTGACCGAGAGCCAGGCCATGGGCATGATCGTCAACGGGTTCATCGAGCCAGTGACGCGTACGCTGCCCATGGAGTACGCGGTCGAGTGGTCGCGCTTGATCGAGCTACAGATGGAAGGTTCGGTCGGCTAGTCGCCGGCTCGCGACGGCCGTGGAAGGATGATCCGGTGGGGATGCGCGAGGAGTGCAAGCACTTTCAGAGCCGTACGTACCGCTCCGGCGAGGTCGCGCGGTTCTGCGTGCTCGGCAACGCGCCCGATCAGCCGTGGTCGTGCCCCGAGGGGTGCGTGACCTTCGAGCGGCGGTTCGCTGACGTCGGGTGGGCGCACGGTTCACTCGTTGACCGCCCCGTCGAGGCGCCGCCGGAGACCGAGGTGCCCATCGATGACCGGCGCGCGCTACTGGATCGAGCGAGCGAGATCGTCAACGCCGTCGCGCCCGAGCTCGTGAACGAGCGGCGCCGCCAGCTCGACGAGGCGGAGCGGCGCAACCGGCGCAACTGGCGGTTCTGGCGCCGCTAGCTGCCCGTGAACGTGGGCGGGCGCCGTTCGATGAAGGCGGTCATCGCCTCGGTGAGGTCGTCGCTGCGCAGGTAGAGCGTGTTCCAGGTGGCGACGAACTCGAGCCCCTCGGCGACGGTGCGGCCATCGTTGGCGGCGAGGACGGCCTTGGTGCCCTGTACCGCGAGCGGCGAGTTCGCCGCGATCTGCTCGGCGAGTTCGTAGGCGGCGGCGAGCACGTCGTCGGCGACGCGGTTGACGAGGCCAATCGCCGCCGCTCGCTCCGCGTCGATGTCCATGCCGGTGTAGGCGAGCTCGGCCACGTGACCGGCCCCGATGATCCGCGGCAGCCGCTGGAGGGTGCCGAGGTCGGCGACGATGGCGACCTTGGTCTCGCGCACCGAGAACGTCGCCGATGGCGCGGCGAGCCGGATGTCACAGGCGGTGGTGAGGTCGACCCCGCCACCGATGCAGTACCCATGGACCGCGGCAATCACCGGGATCGGCAGGTCGGCGATTGAGTTGACGGCGTCTTGCATGGTGCGCACCGCCTCGTAGCGCGCGGCGTTTCGCGAAGCGGGTGACGCCGCGTCGCCGTTGCCCATGAGGCCCCCGGCCATCTCCTTCAGGTCGAGTCCCACCGTGAAGTGCGGCCCCTTGGCGGCAATGACTAGCACGCGAAGGTCTCGCTCGGCGCGCACCGCGGCGGCGGCGTGCGGCAGGTCCTCCCAGAACGCTCGACCCATCGCGTTGCGCTGCTCGGGCCGGTCCAGCCACAGGGTGGCGACCGCACCGTGGCGCTCGAGGGTCAGCACCGATGAAGTGAATGCCATGTCGTCTCCTCGCTCGATCGAAGACTAGACGGGGGTCGACCCGGCGACCGGCCCATTACACTGCTAACGCTCGTTCCTATGACATCCTTCGCCGAATCCGCAACCTCATTCATCAGTACTCGCCCGGATTCGGAGCTTCGCGGTCGGGCCTGGTCGAACTTCGAATCCGTGGGACTACCCACCACCAGCGACGAAGTCTGGCGCTACGCGCCACTGTCGGAACTGGACCTCGAGCACTTCGCCGTACCGGCGACGCCGACGCTCGTGCCGCCGTCGGAGTTCGCCACGGCCCTCGGCGCGCTCGCCGCGAGCGTCGTTCGCGTCGTCGACGGCTTCCTCGTCGACATCGGTGAACCGATCGACGGCGTCACGGTCGACCTGAACCCGACGATGACGACGATCGGCGGCGACGACCCGGTCGAGCGCTACGCCAGTGACGCCTTCGCCCTGGCCAACGCCGCCCTGTGCCCGGCCACGGTCGTGGTGACGGTAGCGGCGGGCACGGTCGTCGACGACCCGATCGTCATCATCCACTCGGCGAATGCCTCGGCGTCGTTCCCGCGCACGCACCTCGTGCTCGAGCGCGGCGCGAACGCGACCGTCGTGGAGTACTACGAGGGTGGCGCTGACGCACTGGTGGTTCCCGTGAGCGAGTACCGCGTCGAGGACAACGCGTCGCTGCGGCTCGTGACGTACCAGCGACTGGACGCCACCGCGTGGCACGTGGCCCGCACGACGGGCCTGCTCGAGCGCGACGGCCGACTCAGTCAGGCGGTACTCGGCATGGGCGCCCACTACGACCGGTCGCGCAACGACGCGGACCTGCGCGCGACGGGCGCGCAGAACGAGCTGCGCACGACGTTCTTCGGTTCGGGCTCCCAGGTGCACGACTTTCGCACCCACCAGTTCCACCGGGCGCCGCGGTCGCGCTCGACGCTGCTCTCCAAGGGCGCGGTCGCGGACACCTCGCGCTCGGTCTACACCGGGCTCATCGAGATCGAGAAGGGCGCCAAGCGAACCGACGCGCGCCAGACCAACCACAACCTGCTGCTCTCGCCCAACGCGCATGCCGACAGCGTGCCCAACCTCGACATCCGTGAGAACGACGTCGTGTGCGCGCACGCCTCGAGCGTGGGTCCGCTCAATGCCCTCCAGCGGTGGTACCTCGAGTCCCGTGGCGTGACGCGCAGCGACGCCGAGCGGCTGATGATCCAGGGGTTCTTCCTCGAGATGCTCGACGCCCTGCCCCCGGCGCTCGCCCGCCTGGTCGAGGGCGACGTCGCGCTGGCGCTGCAGTCCGTTCCGGTGATTGCGTGAGCGCCCAGGATGTCGGGGCCGCCGACGAGTTCGCGAGCGGCGAGGCCCGCCAGGTCCGGATCGGGGCCCGCACGTTGGTCATCGTTCGCATCGAGGACGACTTCTACGTGCTCGACGACCGGTGCAGCCACGAGGACTACAGCCT
>JAJZSX010000483.1 GCA_021849435.1 Actinomycetes bacterium
GGTGGCGAGCGGCGCGCCCACCACCTCCACGACGTCCACGGTTGTCGAGCGGCCCCAACCCGGTTGGACCGTGGCGAGCCGGTCGGCGCGCGGGGTGATGGTGGACTTCCGTAACGTCGTGGTCGGCCCGACGACCTTTCGCGTGCTGCGCCTGCGCGCACGAACGACGCTGCTGCGTTGGCACGTGGGCTCGAGTGACCCGACGCTCGCCCCCCGCGCGCCACGCGACGCGGGACCTGCCATCGACTGGCCCGTCGAAGGTCGCGCGGGTGTGGTGGCGGTCTTTAACGGCGCCTTCAAGCAGGCGGCCGGTGCCGGCGGCTCGATCGCCGACGGCATGACACTCGTGCCCATGCTGGCCGGTCGCATGACGATCGCTATCGACGCCGCCGGCTCCTGGACAATGGGTCGGTGGGGAACGCCCGGCTTCCCCCCGCGGGGCTTTTCAATCGTGAGCGCGCGCCAGAACCTCGGAGCGCTCGTGTGGAATCGACGGGTGACGGCCGCGGCGCTCTCGGCGAACTGGCGCCAGTGGGGCGACACGATCGGCGAGGTTCCGGCGGTCGCGCGAAGTGGGCTCGGGGTGGACGCGAAGGGCGACCTGCTCTACGTGGCGACGATGCAGCCCATCACCGCCGCCACGCTCGCTCGCGCGCTCGTGGCGGCGGGTGCGGTGACGGCCATGGAACTCGATATCAACCCCTTCTGGCCGATCCTCGGCGCGCCCTTCTCCCCGCTGCACCAACCTGGGCCGATGCCGGTGCAACTGCCCATGTCCGAGCACAACCCGATGATCTACGAGACGGGCTGGACACGCGACTTCTTCGTTGCCCTGGCCGAGCCGCCGCGGTGGGGTTGTGCGTGGACCGGGCCCGGGGTCACCTCGGCCCACGTGCCCGTGGCTCAGCCGTTGCGGCTCGCCGGGTCGGGTTGTGGACACACCCCGACCCCAACGACCACCAAAACCGCCGCATTGCATCCCACGACCACCATAAGTCCTACGTGATCGGCGCAGCGCCGTGCGTAGCATGGGGCCCGTGACTACAGACCCGAACTGGCCGTCGGCCGCGTCGCTGCTCACCGACGAGCCGGTCGCGGGTCGTCGGCTGGTCAGTCTCGTGGGGGTGTCGACCTACCTGACCTCGGTGACGCCCCGTTCCTGGCACAGCACGCCCGAGGCGGTGCGCGAGGCCCTCGAGCGGTACTCGACGTGGTCCTACCGCGACGGGGTCGACCTCGCCGAGATCGTGTGCGTCCTCGACCGGGGCGACGTCTTTGACCCCGATGGCGAAGACGCGAACGCGCGCGTCGCTACCGCTATGCACCACGACCCTGAAGCCGACCTTCACCTCGTGCTGGGCGGCGACAACGCCGCCACCTGGCGCGCGCTCGCGGGACTCGCCGGCGACGATCTCACCTCGTGGGGACTGATCACGCTCGACGCCCACCTCGACCTGCGCGACGGGGTCTCCAACGGCTCGCCGGTACGCCAACTCCTCGAGGCGGGGCTCGACGGCTACCACGTGGTCCAAGTCGGCCTCGCCGACTTCTCAAACTCGCCCCACTACGCGGCGCGCGCGCGTGACGCGGGGATCACGGTCGTGAGCCGTGACGTCGTCGCGCAGCGGGGGATCGACGCCGTGCTCGACGACGCGCTCGACGTCGCCGGGGCCGACGGCCGGCGGGTCTACGTGGACGTCGACCTCGACGTCGCGGACCGGTCCGTCGTGCCCGGTTGCCCCGCGGCCGCACCCGGGGGATTGAGCGCGAGCGAGCTGCGTCACGCGGTCGCACGCCTGGCGGCCGACGCGCGGGTGCGTGCGCTCGACCTCACCGAGGTCGACGTGGGACGAGACAGTGACGATCAACGGACGGTACGCCTGATGGCCGTGCTGGTCCTAGAGGCCCTCGCGGGTGTCGGGAGACGAAGCACATGACGGTAACGATCACCCTGGAAGCCCTGACGCGCGCCGACGTGCTCGCGGTGGCGCGTGACGGTGAGCGTGTCGAGATCGCCGAGTCGGTCCTCGAGCGGCTCACGCGTCAGCGCGGCGCGATCGACGCCATGGTCGAGAGCGGCACGCCGGTCTACGGACTCTCCACGGGATTCGGCTCGCTCGCGACGACCTTCATCTCGCCCGACCAGCGTCGCGAGCTCCAGCGGTCGCTCATCCGCTCCCACGCTGCGGGTGTCGGCGACGAGGTCGAAACCGAGGTCGTGCGCGCGATGATGATCTCGCGGCTCACCAATCTCTGCAGTGGCGTCTCGGGTGTGCGTCCGACGACGGCGCTCGCCTACGCCGCGCTGCTCAACGCGCACATCACCCCAGTCGTGCTCGAGTACGGGTCGCTCGGTTGCTCGGGGGACCTCGCGCCGCTCGCGCACGTCGCGCTCGCGCTGATGGGTGAGGGCGAGGTCCGAGACGCCCGCGGCGTGCGTCGCGCGACGGCCGAGGTGCTCGCCGAGGCCGGTCTCGAGCCGGTGACGCTCGCCGAGAAGGAGGGACTCGCCCTCGTGAACGGCACCGACGGCATGCTCGGCCAGCTCATCCTCGCGATCGCCGATCTGACGTCGCTCTTCGAGCACGCCGACCTCGCCGCTGCGCTCTCGATCCAGGCGTTGCGCGGGACCGACCGCGTCTTTCTCGAGGAGATCCACGCGCTGCGGCCCCACCCGGGTCAGGCCTCGAGTGCGGCCAACCTCATGCGCCTGCTCGCCGACTCACCAATCGTCCAGTCGCACCTCGACGACCCGAGTCAGGTCCAAGACGCCTATTCGTTGCGTTGTGCGCCCCAGGTCCACGGCGCCGCACGCGACACCCTCGAGCACGCGACGCGGGTGGCGGACATCGAGCTCGCCTCCTCGATTGACAACCCCTCGGTGCTCG
>JAJZSX010000484.1:0-2006 GCA_021849435.1 Actinomycetes bacterium
GGTGCCGACCTACGACCCGCACTGGAAGTCGGCGACCGATATCGGCGACGTGCCCAAGGCGGTGCTCGACCGGATCAGCCACTTCTTCACCGTCTACAAGGACCTCGACGAGGGCAAGTGGATGAAGGTCGAGCGCTGGGTCGGTCGCGCCGAAGCAGAGGCCGAGCTCGCCGCGTCACGGGCCCGCTTCGTCGACTAGGTGTCCCGGTCCCGTGGGTCGTCGCACAGGAACTGATCGGACCACGGACCGATCGGTTCTCGGGCTGCTCGTACTCACCCAGTCGCTCTTCTTCGCTTCGTTGGGTCTGTGCATCGCGATCAACCACAGCGAGACGGCGAGTAACGACGGCATCTCGTTCTACGGAGTCTTCCCGAGCACCATCGTGCTCGTGATCGTCGGCTACGCGGCAGCGAGCATCGGGCTCTTCAGCGCCTCGAACTGGCTGCGTGACGCCGGCGCGCCCGCCACGGCGGTCAATGGCGCGCGCGCCGTCGCGATCGGGCTGCCCCTCCTGCTCGCCACGCCGTACAACCAGGGCACCGTCTGGAACTGGTCGCATATGACGGTCGGTGTCGTGATGGCCCTCGCCCAGGGGGCGGCGACGATCTCGCTCGTGCGCCGTCGCGGCGGGGCTGGGTCGTGGGTCGTCTTCTCGGTGCAGCTCGCGGGTGGACTGCTCGCCGCGGCGTCGCTGCCCGACTGGTCCTTCCCCTGGTTGCTGCCGGGCGAGACGATCTACGAGCTCGCCTACGGCGCCAGCCTCTTCCTGTGGATCGACGAGCTCGGCGGTCGTCCGACGCGCCGCGAGCGCGTCAGTCGGGCGAACGCGTGATCATCGCCTCGGCGATCGCGTAGAGCGAGGCGCGCCACTCCTCGGGCGTCGCCGCGAGTGAGTGCTCGCCCTCGAGGGCGACCTGGCCGAAGAAAAGGGCGTACCAGATCCGCGCGAAGGAGGCCGCGCTCATCCCGGCCACCAGCAGGCCACGGTCCACGATGGGCTGGACACGCCCGACGATGTAGTTGCCGGCCTCGCGCTGGGCGGTGGCGATGCCGGTAGCCGCGGTCTCATTGTGGCGCGCGAAGGAGAAACTCTCGACGCGCAGTCCGCGCGAGCGGTAGCGCTCGGGGCGCTCGGCGTCCTCGATCAACTGGCGCATGGCCCCACGCAGACCCTCGGGGGTTGTCACCCCGACGAGGGGCGCGGTGAAGAGGGTGGCGGTGCGCAGCACCTCGTCGCGGTAGCGGCGCACGATGGTCGCGGCGAGCAACCCCTCACGGTCCTCGAAATAGCTGTAGAGCAGGGAGACCGAGACGTTGGCCGAAGCGGCGACGCGCTTGACACGGTAGCGGGTGATTCCCTGGGTCTCGAGCTCCTCGATCGAGGCGTCGAGGATCCGTCCCTGGGTCATCTTTCGAGGCTATCGCCGCCGTCGCGGACCCACTGGGGGGACCTTTGTCACTCCGTGGTGTTACCGAGCCGTCTCGCGCGATCGCGGCGCGTCGCGGTTGAGCACGTCGGCGAAGGCGAAGCCGGTCGTCCAGCCACGCGTTCCGTCGACCCCTATGGTGAGCGCTTCGTAGCCCTCGATACGTTCGATGCGCGCGAGCACCTCGTCGCCGCCAACCGCGAGGGCCGTCGCGAGGGCGTCGGCGAGTGCGAGGTCGGGTCCGGTGACGCTCGCCGAGGCGACGCTGGTCGTGGCCTCGGCGCTGAACGGGTTGATGAGGTGGGGCCCGCGCAGGTAGTCCCCCGAGGTCGCGATCGACTCGTGCAGGGTTACCACACACGCGAGCGCGCCTGGGGCGTCGGGTCGCACGATGCCGACGCGAAACGGATGGCCGTCCACGCCCCCGAAGCTCGCGATGTCACCCGCGGCGTTCACCATCGCGCCCGTGACACCAGGAACGGCGAGCACCTCGAGGGCCCGCGCGGCGGCCCAGCCCTTCACGTAACCGGTGGGGTCGACACCGCCGGGCATCGCCCAGGGGTCGAACCACCGACCCG
>JAJZSX010000484.1:2016-2887 GCA_021849435.1 Actinomycetes bacterium
TCCGATCTGAGAGCTCCTTGGCGACTCGGCACCCGTCGAGGACGTCGGCCACTTCGCTCGGTGCCTCGCCGAGGGCGATCTCGCCTCGACGGAGCCGGTTGATTGGGCTGTCGTGGCGCCAGGTGCTGAAGGTCCGGTCGTGGCGTTCGAGTATGGCCTGGGCCTCAGCGAGCGCGGCGTCCACCTCGGGTGTCTCGAGGGGAACGTCACCGTAGAGGTCGACGGTGACGACCGTGCCCATCACGGCGATGCGGTGGTGGCGCGAGTGCGGGGGTATTGGCGTCATCGCTACTTCAGTTTGAGGGTCGAGAGCGCGCCCTGGAGTGACTGAGCGAAGCCGGCGCTCGTGTAGCTGGCACCGGACACGCCCTGGATGTTGGCGCTCTGGGCGGACATCGCCTCGCGCTGGAGCATCGGCAGCGCCGCGTGGTCGACGTAGGCCGAGTAGGGGTTGCCGCCGTCGCTCAACGTGGCGATCGTGATGGCGGTGATCCTGGAGCCACTGGCGCTCACCTTCACCGAGAGCTGGCCGTAGTAGTAGTTGACGACCGGGCCGGTCGCACTGCGACTCGCGTTTGACGCGACGGAGGTCGACGTCGTCGCAGGAGCCGTCGGGCCACTCGACGCGCCGGTCGCACTCGCGGTGGTCGGGACTTGCGTCGCGGTGGTCGTCGGGTTTTGGGTCGCGGTGGTCGTCGGGGTCGTCGCGGGTGCGCTCGCCGAGGTTGGCGCGGCGGACGACGCGAGCGCCGAGAGCACGACCTTCTGGGGCGTCGAGTGGAAGACCGCGACGCCGGTCAGCCCGGCGACGGTGCTCGCGAGGACGAGGGGGGTTCGTTTCATCGGGGTTCCTTTTAGAAGGCGAAGGCTT
>JAJZSX010000485.1 GCA_021849435.1 Actinomycetes bacterium
TGATAGTTTGCAACCTTGATCGCCATCGCCCGCAAGTTCGGGTCGGAGTTCGGCTAGTGAGGAAGTCACAGTGGCCCGATACCATCGCGGTCAATGAAACCGTCCAGACTCCTTCTTCGACTGTCGAACGGAGCGGTTACGAATGTTGACTTTTCGGATGCGCAACTTCTGCTCGAGGCGCTTGGCTTCAAGGAAGTGAGAGTAACTGGCAGCCACCACGTCTACGCGCGACCTGATATTCCCGAATAGTTGAACCTGCAGAAACGACGAAGTCAGGCGAAGCCCTATCAACTTCGCCAACTCATTTCTCTGGTGAAGCGGTATAATCTGACAATCGAGGAGAACAAGTGATGCTTCCGGTCTATCCGATCAACGTGTTCTGGAGCGTAGAGGATGAAGCGTGGGTGGCCGATGTTCCCGATTTGACTTACTGCTCGGCGCTGGGCGACACACCGCACGATGCCGTGGCCGAAGTCGAAGTTGCAATTGCAGCATGGCTTGAGACGGCAACGTCGAGTGGTCGATCGATACCACCGCCGTCGGCGCGAATGGCCAGGGCCTGAGGGCTCGCTGAGCGATTGCTCACCATCGAGTCGGCCGGGTCGCTTCAACTGAGCGTGTCACGTAGATTCCCGGAGCGGTAACTGCCCGAACTCGGTTCTTATTGTGTTACCCAAGGTCCACTCCGAGGTCGAACCGGGTCTGATGACACATGCCGCTGGTGCGATTTGAAATATGTAGTTCACTGTCGCAGTCACCCACGAAGGGCCTTGGTATGTCGCCCGGTGCCTTGACGTCGACGTAGTAAGTCAAGGTGAGACGGTTGATGAGGCTGTCGCGAATCTCGAAGAAGCGCTGGTCTTGTACTTCGAAGGGGAGGACCTCCCCGCCTCGATAGAGCCACCGATCATCACCACTGTGTTGATTCCTGCGTGAGCCCCGCGCTACCCGTTGTTTCCGGTCAAGAGACCGTTACCGCGCTCAAGAATATTGGTTTTGCAGAGATCGGTCGGCGAGGCAGTCACATGAAACTCCGCAATCAAGGGGGCAGAACTGTGATTGTCCCGATTCACCGGGAACTTGCCCGGGGGACGCTCGCGGCAATTCTTCGACAGTCTGGCGTTACTGTGAGCGAATTCATCGACTTGCCGTAGGCGGCATCTACTCTCCAAGAAAGCTCGACTTTCGTGCGAGCACAGAAACCGAGTGGTTCGCTCGATGGGCATGGAGTGTCGGATCGGTAACAACACGACGATCATGATCGAAGTCGATGCCAAGGAAGAGGTGGGCCGCCTCTACGCGGGGCTCGCCGCGGGAATCGAAGAGAACGCCCCAGCCGACCAACCCTGGGACTCGTATTGGTCGACTGGTCTTGATCGTTTCGGTATCCGTTGGATGATCGCCACTGCGATGGCAGCGTAGGGACTCACTTCTGCAAGCTGCCGCCCTCAGGCTGCGAGGTCGGTGACGCTCTTGCTCGCGCGTAGTGGTAGCTCGAACTCGGGCATCCACGACACGCTCGTCATTGGTCTCGCGGTGCGTTCGTACTCTCGCTCTCATAGGAGCGGTTCTCGTGACCCCAACGGCGATTCGGTAGCGGAACGATGTCAACCGCAGTGTCGCAGCTGTGAGCGACAACTCGTCGTGGGGCAGTGTCGGTCAGACGGGATCGATTGGCGCGTTCGAGTCATGAGGTCGTGCACACCATGGGGGAGCGGTGAGGTGCTGGTGGCGCCACTCGCTCTCGAGCAGTGCGAAGTCGATCTCGTCGCTCCAGGCGCCCTTGAACCACTCGTTCTCGATGAGGTGTGACTCGCGGCGCATCGCGAGTCGATCGCCGAGACGAAGTGATCGAGTGTTACGCGCGTCGACACGGGCGATCACGCGATGGAGTCCGAGGTCTTCAAAGCCCAAGTGCAAGAGTGCGTGCGCGGCCTCGGTGGCCAAGCCCTGCCCCGCGTACTCGGGACTGATTACCCAGCCGATCTCGCCACATCGGTGCGTCTCGCTGGCGAAGTGGAGCATGACGTCGCCGATGACCCGACTGGTAGCCGCGAGTTCGACGCCGAGCGTCACAGCGTCGCCTTCGCGCTCGATGGCGTGCTTCGCCCATCGGTCGGCGAGCCGTTGGGTCACCGCCAGCGCGTCCAGTGGCTCGGAGGGAATGTATCGACAGACGTCTTCGCGTGACCGGTACGCAACGACGTCCTCGAGGTCATCGCCCGTGAGTGGCCGAAGGCGCAGCCGGGTGGTGGACACGGGATAGTTGGGAGCGAGTTGCATCGGTCGCGACCTTAACGTCGAGGACCCGTCGCACGACGTCACGATCGCGGGCCAGAGGACACCGCGTCGGAGTCTTGGCTCGCCGCTGGTCACGGTCAACACGACCCATGCGGGGGACGGCTCGACGATGACGCGGATTCCATAATCGATTGGTGGCATTGATCAGGGAGTATCAAGACTCGTGCGTGGTTCGTTCTTCCGTCGCGCGGAATTCATCTGCCGTTTCCTGAGGGTTCACGAAGCGCCCCGGAAATCGCACCTTCTATCAGGTAGTGTTCGCCGCGGACCTCCAAACTGGAGGATTCGCTAGGTGCGGAAGGTGAAGGAATGTCCCTTAAACGAGTGAAGGTGGTGCTCGCCGCTGGAGCGACGATGGCCAGTCTCGCCGTCGTGTCGGTGACTGGGTCGGTGGGCGCCAGTGGGGCGACGTCGGTCAACTGGTCGACGGTGCAGACCTTGGCGGCGAGTGGACCGACGTCGATGGCGGCGCTGGTTAAGGCGGCTAAGAAGGAAGGAACGCTGAACGTCATCGCTCTGCCGCCGAACTGGGCGAACTACGGCGCGATGATCTCGACGTTCCAGAAGAAGTACAACATCAAGGTG
>JAJZSX010000486.1 GCA_021849435.1 Actinomycetes bacterium
TGGGGCCCGGTGCCTTGCGTAAGTCTGCGAGCAGGGCTCGGCTCATCCTTTGCGGATCGGCAATTGCCATGATGCGCGCACTCACCGAAGGCGAGGCGCCGCTGCGCGGACGCGCGGGCCTTGAGTTGATCATGCAGCCAGATGACTTCCGGGTAGCTGCGACGCGACTACCCGCGGGCGCTGGGCTCGAGACCGCGGCGCGCGTCTTTGCGGTCATCGGAGGAGTTGTCGGGTACGCCACCGACATGGTCAACTTCGACCTGCCAAGTGGCAGGGCCGACATCGATCGCTGGATAGTTGATCGTGTGCTCAGTCCGGCCGCCACGATGCAACGCGAGGCGACAACGCTGCTGGCCGAAGACCCGTCACTGAGCGGCAAGAACAATTTGCTCCATCACGCCATCCTCGGCGCGATTGCGAATGGCTCAGTCACTGCTGGCGCCATCGCCAACAAGGTCGGGAGACAGGTATCAAACATTGATCTGGTCCTTAGGCGTCTCATCGAAGCAGGGTTCATCGTGAGACATGAGGACCCGATCCGCAAGAAGCGCCCCCTCTACGCATTGGCTGACTCCTTCCTGCAGTTCCACTACGCAGTCATCGAACCCTACGGTGCCACACTTCGTGAGCGGGATTTACGCACCGTGTGGTCGAATCGACTTGAAGCGGTGTTCAGTTCCCGGGTTCGTGGGCCAGTCTTCGAGGAAATGGCCCGAAGATGGACGGCGAACTTCGCGAGTGACGCGACAGTGCCAATTCGAGACCACGTGGGCCCATCCTTCGTGAGTTTCGACGGAGCTAACCACGAACTCGATGTGGTAGTCGCGGGGGCCGGCGACGCTCCCGGTGATCGTGAGATCGTTGCCCTGGGTGAGGCGAAGTCGGGCGAGGAGATAACAACGCGTCATCTATTGAGGCTCGAGCGAGCAAGGGCAGCGCTCGGCGCGAATGCCACTCGCGCAAAACTATTACTCTTCGGCGAGCGCGTAGACGAGAAATTGGCACAACTCGCGGCCGAACGAGACGATGTCGAACTAGTCGATCTGGATCGCCTCTACATTGGGGACTAATTCGGCGCTTTCGTGTCGGCTGCCCGACGTGAATGCGCACGCGAATCGCGCCAGAAATTCAGTGACCGGCAAGTGAAGATTGCGGCGACCTACCGCACCTGATGGCGCCCCCCTTGATCGCGTTTGAACGCGATCGAAAGAACTGCTCCGCGACAACCCATCGCACGACTGCTCAACGAATGTGCACGCCCGATACCGCGCGAGCAATAATGCGTCGCTGGATCTCGCTGGTGCCCTTGAAGATCGTGTAGATATACGAGTCGCGCACAGAAACCCTGATATAAGGGGCTTTTCTAAATCGATAGACCCACAAATGAGAAGAATGGGGTGATTTAGCCCCCTAAAGGGCCGGTTTCGCACCCCGTTTGTGGGTCCCGTATGTATTCCTTAGACTCATACCAGACCATCCGGCAGGAGTTCGCGCATTCGTATTCCGGTACGCCACACGAGTTTCCTCTTTGACGTTTCACTCAATCGAATCGTCGAGCAACTCCGTCACCGAGTTGATTACGGCACCGTCCCATTTGATCACATCATCACGACGATCCGAACCCAGCAGGTTTGGATCAACGAGCATCTTGGTTGACATCCCCAACGCATACGCCCCGCGTAACTCGTCACTATCACCATCGCCGATGAACAGACACTCCTCCGGCTGCACGTTGAGACGTCGAGTGGCTTCCAAGTACATCTCAGGATGCGGTTTTCTTACTCCGAGCTCACACGAGAATACGACCACGTCGACCAGGTCCCTCAGCCACGTTGAGTTCCACCACCGCGGTGTTTCCACTGAACAGTCCGTGACGATGCCGAGTTGGTAGCCCCGCGACTTTAGGTTTGTCAAGTGATGCTCCGAGTATGTATCGCTCAGCAACTTCCTGGAGAGTGTCAGACGCTGTTCCGCGGCCAGAGTGACTTGCTGGCAAGTAGGGCGCCCTCCGACCCGTCGAGATAACTCCGCAATCGTCTCCGAAAGTCCGCCCATTGCTCCGCGAACCCGGGCGTCGAACGTCGAGTGCACGATATCTGCGAACTTGATTCGATCGACGCCTAAGACCTCCGCCATCTGAAACGCGAGGGCGTCTCGCTGTAACCGTGACCCTCCTGGCACCAACGTTCCGTAGAGATCGAAGAGAATCGTTCGTGGAAGAGGCGAATCAGTCATTACTTCAAGGCGCGATCAGGATGCGACCTGGATTACGGCTGCGTGAGAATGAGGGACGGGAATGTCTTCGCCCATTCCTCGAAGAATCTCAAGGTGTTCGGCAATGGCCTCTCGGAGTGTTGACGTCACCTCGGCAACGCTCGCGCCCGTCGCAATGCAGCCAGGAACGTCAGGTGCGTAGGCCGCGTAGTTGGTACCCGCGTCTTCGATCACGATGGTGAATTCGGTCATCGTGGTCTCCTTTCGAGCCCGGCTTGTCTCACAATGTTACCGAGGGTTCCTTTAGGGATTTCATCACCCAGATTTCCAGCCACGCAGACCGAGCCGGAGCGTGTGGCGTGCTTGTAGTGACGATGACTACCGGTTTGACGAATCTGAACCCAACCTGCTCGTTCCAGCTCGCTGATTATTTCTCGGACCTTCACCATTCACAACGGTCGTGGCCACGTGCGAGACGAGCGAGTTACGCCGAGCAGCCACACTGCGTGAAGTTGCGGTGCGCACGAACCTCTGGAAGATGTACCCACATTTTCGTTAGTGGGACTATTCAGCCCTACACGTGGAGCCTTCGGTCGCCACCACTGGGGGCCGTCGTTGTGCTCGGAAGCCTGTTATTTTGAGGCGTGGACTACCTGATGTGGACGCCAGAAA
>JAJZSX010000487.1 GCA_021849435.1 Actinomycetes bacterium
GACGCCGCTCGCCATCGCCTCGATCGGCGTGGGCATCGCCTTCCAGACGGGCATCTTCAACATCGGCGCCAACGGCCAGGCGATGATGGGCGGCATCGCCGGGGCCTACGTGGGCACGCTGATCCACCTGCCCACGGTGCTGCACCTGCCATTCACGCTGCTCGCGGGCATCGCCGGCGGCGTGCTCGCCGGGTCGGTCCCGGGCCTGTTGAAGGCCTACACCGGCGCCCACGAGGTCATCGTCACGCTGATGTTCAACTACGTGGTCTCGGCGATCCTGCTCTACACCCTGCTCTCGACGGCCCTGCAGGCACCCGGCCAACAGAACGACATCGCGCGCACGCTGGACCCCTCGGCCCAGCTCGCCCCGCTCTTTGGCACCGCCTCGGGGCTGCGGGTCAACTACGGGCTCGTCATCGCGGCGCTCGTGGTGCTCTTCGCGTGGTGGTTCCTCGAGCGCTCCTCGCTCGGCTTCGAGTTCCGCGTCACCGGGGCCAACCCCCAGGCGGCGCGCGCCTCGGGCATCAACGCCAAGGCCGTGATCATCCTGGTCTTTGCCATCTCGGGCGGCCTCGCCGGGCTCGCGGGGGTCACCGAGCTCGCCGGTTTCTACAAGACCCTCGACGGCGGGTTCCTCGTCGGCAACGCCGGCATCGGCTTCACCGCGATCACCGTGTCCCTGCTCGGGCGCAACAAACCGATCGGCATCGTCTGGGCCTCGCTGCTCTTCGCCGCGCTCGGCGTGGGCGGGCGCGCGATGCAGGCGGCGACGGGCATCCCGCTCGACCTCGCGACCGTGATCCAGTCGGCGGTCGTGCTCTTCGTGGCGACCCCGGTGCTCGTGAAGGAGATCTTCCGGCTTCGCACGTCGCCCACGGCGGCGCTGCAGCTGGCGACCAAGGGGTGGGGATCGTGAGCCTCGACGTGACAACCGCGACGACGACCGCGGCCCCGAGGATCCCGGTCGGGCGCACCCGGGGCATCGGCGTGATCATGCTCGCCATCGGGCTCTTCACGGCCCTCGTCTTTGGCGTCGGCTCGGGGTTCGGCGCCCACTCGTCGCTCACCTTCAACCCGGTGTCGCTCACGAACGCCCCGTGGCACGTCGGCACGTTGACGCTGCTCACGGCCTGGAGCAACATCGTGCTCGGCGTCGCGATCGTCGCTCTCGGCCTGGACGTCGTGGCGCGCCTGCCCCGGCGCGGCGTGATGGCCCGCTTCGGCGTCGTCGCGGTGCTCTTCTTCGTCGCGCTGCTGCTCTGGGCCGCACGCACGACCGGGCCCTCGCAGATCAACTTCGTCAACCTGACTGCCATCCTGATCGGGAGCTCGGCGCTCGCGATGGTGCTCATCTTCGGCTCGCTCTCGGGGGTCATGTGCGAGCGCGCCGGGGTCGTGAACATCGCGATCGAGGGCCAGTTCATCGGCGGGGCCTTCGTGGGCTCGATGGTCGCCTCGACCACGCACAGCTTCATCTACGCCGCGATCGTCGGCGCGCTGATCGGCGGCGCGCTCGGGCTCGTGCTCGCCTTCTTGTCGCTGCGCTACCTCTCGGACCAGATCATCGTCGGTGTGGTGCTCGTGACGATGCTCGGCAGCCTCTCGTCGTATCTGAACCTGCAGGTCTTCACCCCGTTCCCTCAGTACAACACGGGCAACCTCGCGCCGAACCTGCCCATCCCGCTGCTCTACAAGATCCCGGTGATCGGGCCGGTCTTCTTCGACCAGACGGGCTTCTTCTACCTGATGCTCATCCTCGTCGGGCTGGTCTCCTTCGCGCTCTTCAAGACCCGCTGGGGCCTGCGGGTCCGCGCCGTCGGCGAGCACCCCCAGGCCGCGGCCTCGGTCGGCATCAAGGTCATCGGGGTGCGCTACGCCAACGTCATCATGGGCGGCGCGATCGCCGGGATCGGCGGCGTCGCCTTCATGGCCTCCCAGGGCCAGTTCCAGCCGGGCTACACCTCGGGACTGGGCTACATCGCCCTCGCCGCGCTGATCTTCGGCCGGTGGCGCCCCTCGGGCGCGGTCGTCGCCTCGGTGCTCTTCGGCCTGTCGGTCTACCTGGCGGACAACCTGCAGACCTACCAGGTGCCCGTGCCCACCGAGATCCTGGGGATGTTCCCCTACGTGATCACCATCGCCGTGGTCTCAGGGCTCATCGGGCGGGTCCGCCCGCCCGCGGCCGACGGCCTGCCCTACCGGCGCGACTAACCCGCGCCGAGCCCGACGACGACCTGCGCCGCGGCCGCCATCGCGGCCTCGAGCGCGCTACGACGCTGCGCACCACGCAGCCGCTCGTTGAGATAGGCGCCCGTGACGGCGTCGCCCGCCCCGGTGGTGTCGACGGCCTCGCTCGTCGCGGCCCCGACGCGCACCACGCCCTCGCCGCTCGACACGAGCGCGCCGCTCGCCCCGAGGGTGATCACGACCTCGTCGAAGCGGGCCGTCAGGTCCGCGACGGCGTCCTCGAGCGAGCCAGCGCCGAGGGCCATCGCCTCCTCCTGGTTCGCGAAGATCGTCGTCGCCCCAGCGACCACGTCGAGGAACTCCGAGGGGCCCATCGCGCGCAGTGGCCCGACCGAGCAGGCGTCCACCGAGACCGAGGCGCCGCGCGAGCGCGCGAGGGTAATGGCGCGGCGCGCGACCTCACGGGTCCGCTCGTCGAGCACGGTGTAGCCCGAGACGTGCAGGTGGTCGAAGTCCTCGTCGAGTGCGCTGAGCACGTGGGCCCAGCTCAGCGCGGCGTTGGCGCCGCGGCTCGTGAACATGGCGCGCTGGGCCGACTCGTCGACGATCGCGACGACGACGCCCGTGGGCTCGTCGACGACCTGAAAGTGCGTGACGACGCCCGCCGCGTCAAAGAGCGTGCGTAGGACGTCGGCGA
>JAJZSX010000488.1 GCA_021849435.1 Actinomycetes bacterium
TGGCATTGGCAACTTGCGCGGTGCCATGATCGGCGGTCTTCTCCTCGGAATCGTTGAGAGCCTCTCGGTTGTTTTTGTTCAAGCCGCCTATATTGACGTGGTCGCCTTCGGCATCCTTGTCGCTGTGCTTCTCTTCCGCCCGACAGGGATCCTCGGAGAGCGCCTGGGGAGGGCTGCCTGATGCGCTCCTTCCTTCGCCGACCGATCGTTCGACGTTTCTTCATGATCGGCGCCGCGATGGCGGCGCTCGAGGTGATGACTGGCCCACCCGGTTCGACCGAGGCACCTACGGCGGGCCTTGCTGGATCGTTCACCCAGCCCTCACCATTCTTCGGGCTCTTTTCTACTGTCCGCTGGGTTGTCTTCCTCTTCCTGGCAGTGGTTATCTGGGCAGTTGTTACCCTGTGGAGCATCCAGGGTGCGGCAATCAAGCGCTCAGTCGCCGCTGTTACGGCGGTACCGCGCGCGGCCACCCAGCGCAAGAGCGTGCGTCGCGGTCTCGGTGTCGTTTTGCTTATCGTGGCATTGATCCTGCCGCACGTGATCACTGATCCCTTCTGGCAGGCGGCAATGGTCGAACAGATCGCGGTCTACGTCCTACTCGCGATGGGACTTAACGTCGTGGTGGGATTCGCAGGATTGCTCGACCTCGGCTTCGTCGCTTTCTACGCGATTGGCGCCTACACGACTGCCTGGGTCACGGGCGCGCTGCCGACACCTCCGCTCTTTGGCGTCGACCTCAATCCTTTTTTCGCGATTCCCATCGCGATCGCCATCGCGATGCTCTCGGGGGTTCTTCTCGGGGCGCCGACGCTGCGTCTACGTGGTGACTACTTGGCGATCGTAACGCTGGGCTTTGGTGAGATCATCACGATCTTCGCGAACAACCTCTACGGCATTACCGGCGGAAGTCAGGGAACCGGAGTGATTCCGCACCCGTCGATTGATCTTGGTCCCTTGCATTATGTCTGGGGCCTAACTCCGGTGCCGTACTACTACCTCACGATCGTCTTTGTTGTCATCTTCCTGATCGCGTTCTCGCTCCTCGAGCATTCACGAGTGGGTCGAGCGTGGACGGCCATTCGCGAAGATGAGGTTGCGGCCGAGTCGGTGGGGATTAATCCTCTGAAGTACAAGGTGATGGCATTCGCCATTGGCGCGTCGACCGCTGGCTTCGCGGGCGTGGTGACAGCGAGCCAGTCCAACAACATCTTCCCCTCTAGTTTTACTTTGTTTTTCTCGATCAACATCCTGGTGCTCGTGATTTTCGGAGGCATGGGCTCGATTGCCGGAGTGGTGCTGGGTGCTGTGCTGATTCAAACGGTGTCCATGTACTTGCTGCACTCGCCACCGGCCGGGTATCAGTCGGCCGACCTCTACATCTATCTGGGAGCGCTGCTCATCCTCATGATGATCTTCCGACCGGTGGGTGTCTTGCCCTCGCGTCGGCGCAAGCGTGAGATCGGTCTCGCCGAGTCTGGCGAGGGTCACATGGACGAAGTGTTAACCGGAGACACGCCATGAGCGAGAACATCTTCGAAGTGCGCAACGTCACGCTTCGATTTGGTGGCGTGGTGTCACTCAACGACGTGAGCCTCGAGATGCGGCGCGGGGAGATCCTCGCGGTGATCGGACCTAACGGCGCGGGCAAGACGTCGCTGTTCAACTCACTGACCGGCGTCTACCAGCCCCAGGAGGGTTCGATTACCTTTACGGGCCGCGACGGTAAGGCGCTCTCGATCATCGGCCAGAAGGCGCACCGAGTCGCTAACGCCGGCGTGGCGCGAACGTTCCAGGCCTCGCGGATGTTTTCCGCGCTGACCGCGTTCGAGAACGTGAAGATCGGGGCTGAATCACATCGCGGCATCGGCGTGCTGGGCGCGATGGTGCGCGGTCCTCGTACACGTCGCGGCGAGAAGGATTCCGACGCCCTCACGATCGAGCTGCTCGACTTCGTGGGACTACGCGCCAAGGCCAACGTCATCTCGGCATCGCTGTCCTACGGCGATCGTCGGCGACTTGAGATCGCGCGCGGTCTGGCGACTAATCCCCAGGTGCTACTGCTTGACGAGCCGGCGGCCGGTACCAACCCGGCGGAGAAGATCGAGCTGACTGAACTCATCCGCAAGGTCCGTGACGTGCGCGGTGTATCGATTCTCTTGATTGAGCACGACATGAAGCTGGTGATGGCCCTGGCCGAGCGGCTCTACGTCTTGAACTTCGGCAGTGTCATCGCTCAAGGCACACCCGACGAGATTCGCGCGAACGACGCGGTGATCGAGGCCTACCTCGGCTCCACGGCCACGGCGGAGGAGAAGTGATGCTCGAGGTATCCAACGCCGTCGTGCGCTATGGCGCGATCACCGCGCTGCACGGCATCAGCTTCAGCGTCGAGGCGGGTGAGATCGTAACACTGCTTGGGGCGAACGGCGCGGGCAAGACGACGACGTTGCGCATGCTCTCGGGACTGCACGCTCCGTCCGAAGGATCGATCACCTTCGAGGGCCGTAACATCACGTCGACCAAGGCTCATCAGTTCACCTCGCTGGGTATCAGTCACGTGCCTGAGGGGCGGCGAATCTTTCCCCAGATGACGGTGGAAGAGAACCTCGAGATGGGTGCGTTCGGGCGACGCGGCTCATTCTCTGAGGACATGGAAAAGATGTACGCGACGTTCCCGATCTTGAAGGATCGCCGCAAGCAAATGGGCGGCAACCTCTCGGGCGGCGAGCAGCAGATGCTGGCAATCGCCCGCGCCCTGATGGGCCAGCCCCGTCTTCTCCTGCTCGACGAGCCCTCGATGGGTCTGGCCCCCATGATCGTCGAGACGATCTTTCGCATCATCGGCGAGATTCGCGACTCGGGCACGACCGTCTTCCTG